>NZ_CAXYKL010000211.1:0-45502 GCF_964277725.1 uncultured Novosphingobium sp.
AGACATGCTGCGGGTTGCTGCCCAGAATCCCCAAGCGTTCGAACGGCAAACGATCGACCGCCTGCGATCCGGATCAGCTACGCCCAATGCTTAGCGTACGCGCAGAAAGAGATTCTGCGATGACCCCAATGATACGAACTACAGCTCCAGGTGACTACCGCGTACGTCCATGTAGTCTCTCGACCAAGTGAAGGCAGGAGCGAAGCTAAAGCAGGATCGCGAATTGGGCAGTTCAGGCCTGCGCTTCCACTGCAACAAGTCCCGAACGGATACGGTCTTGCAGTTCTGGCCCAACTCGCCGAAAACCTAAGAGCCGGGCTGCGCTCCGTACTAGATCTTCCGGACCGCTTCCGGGATTGTCCTCCTCCGCGATCCGGAGGGCCGCTTGTATCTCGAGCAGCGACAAGGCGTCTGCCTTCGCCGTGGCACCGCTTTGCATCGAACGGTCGCGCACAGGCGGGTCCTGTCGCTGCTTGGCCGTGCACCAGAAGTCCTCAAGCTGTTGCAAGTTTTCACTGCCACGTGCCGCTTGCCGCAGCGCTGCCAGAGTGGCGGTGACCACACGGCTCCCCGCGCTCTTCTTGCCGCACGCGGCGGCGATCCGGCGGGCGACCTCGATGGTGGATACCGGTCCTTCGATCTCGACCACCTTGACGACAAGCGAGGCAAGGACGCTCGGCGGGATCTGATGCGGCTCAAAGGGCAATGCCACGTGAAGATCGGCGCGCACATAGGACGGCATCACGCGCACCGCAGGCTCCGGCAGAGGGACGAACTCGAACTCACCGGCGGGCTCAATCCTGGGTTGCGACTTGCCGCCTGCATTCGTACCAGGGATGGAAATGGCGTCGCCTGCATCCCGCGCCTGCTGCAGGGCATGCCGGAGCCGTTCGATCTCGACGGCTCGGTTATAGAACCAATCGGTGCTCCAGATGCGATGGAATCGCCAGCCCAGATGCTCCAGCACATCCTGGCGCAGGCGGTCACGCTCACGCGCCCACAAGGCCGAATGATAGGCTGCACCATCGCATTCCACGGCGAGCAGATAGTGTCCCGGCTTGTCTGGATGGCGCACGCCGATGTCGATGCGGAAGCCGGCCGAGCCGACCTGCGGATCGGCGAGGTAGCACAACGAGCGGATGACGTCGGCAACGTCTTCCTCCAGGGGCGAGTCCGGCTCGTACCCGGTCTCTTGCGGATCATCGATGCGGCCGGACTTGGCGTAGTCGAGATAGCGCTTGAGGATGCGCGGGCCGTCGCGGGAGGCACGGCTGACATCAAGATCGCCAGGATCGAACGACGCGAAGACCTCGCACCGCAGGCGGGCGCGGGTGAACAGCACGTTGAGGCGACGTTCGCCACCTTCTCCATTGACCGGGCCGAAGCTGGCGCCCGTCATCCTGCCGCCGGGTGTCACGGGTCCATAGCCGACACTGATGAGGATGACGTCGCGCTCGTCGCCCTGCACGTTTTCGATATTCTTGACGAACACGTCTTCGGCCCGGCCTTCTCGCAAGAAGTCGTCCAGTGCCGGATCGCCACGCCGTGCGATCTCGAGCAATTCGTTGATGGTGTTCTTCTGCGCGTGGCTGAACGTCACGATACCCAGCGAAACGTCGGGCATGGCACGGGCATGTTCGGCAAGGCGGCGCACGATCGCTTCGCCTTCGATCCGATTGTCTCGCCGGCCACCCTTGTCGTAGGCCCCGGCGACATGGGTGAAGATCAAGCCATAAGCGGGATCCTTCTCCAACGGCGAGGGTGGCAGCACCAGCTCGTGCTCGTAGAACTCCGCGTTCGACACCCGCATCAAGGACGGGTCACGCGAACGGTAGTGCCACTTGAGCATCCGCGAGGGCAGGCCGCGCGCCTCGCACAGGGTCAGGATGCTTTCCATCTCGCCCGCGGACGCCGCCCCGTGGAGCAGATCGCCACTCTCGTCCTCGTCGTCCGGATCCGCGTCGCCCTGCCCGCCGTCAGCCAGAAGGCGATCGAAGAACGAGGACGGCGGCAACTGCTTCTGGTCCCCCACCACCACGATCTGGGAGGCGCGCGCGATCGCGCCCAAGGCGTCCTCGGGCCGCACCTGGCTGGCCTCGTCGATGACCAGCAGGTCGAACGTGATCTGGCCGGGCGTGAGGTACTGCGCGACCGAGATCGGGCTCATCAGCATGACCGGCTTGATGCGCTGGAGCGCGGTGCCCGCCTTGGCGAACAGCTGGCGCATGGCGATATGCGCCCGTCGCTTCGCGATTTCGCCGCGGATCACCGCCATGTCGCCCCGCGCGCCCTGTGGCAGCTGCGTGAGATGAGCCGAGCGGATGGCGGTCACGTTGTCGGTGAATAGTGCCCGCTCAAGGCCGGTGAACTCGCCGACGAGCGCATGACGGTCCAGCGCGCCGAGTTCGACAAGGCGGGGGTTCTCCCCGACGGCGCGGTCCCACAAGTGTTCCGCGCGCGCGAAGCGCAGTTCGATGCCGGCGCGCTCTGCATCGATCTCGCCCGCGTCCATGCTCTCGCCCAGTGTCGATAGACCCAGGTGCTGCAAATCGTTCCGCAGCCGCAGCAGCGCCATCCAGTTAGAGTAGCCTTCCAAACCGCGCGAGAGCCGCTCGCCGGCGTCGATCGTGGTGTTCAGGTCGGCCGTAGGTTCGATGTCGTGCTGTCCCGCCGGATCGAGTTCGAGCGGCTCGAACGCTGCGGCTATTGTCGCGATATCGTCACTGGCACGTTCCAGCGCAGCCTGCATTTGCGTCAGCGCGGCCGGTGCGCTCGCCATGTCGACCAGAAGCACGGGGTCGGTACGATAACGCCCGCCAACGGCCTTGGCGCACCATGCCGCGACCAGCGAGAAATGGGGAAAGTTCGTCTTCTCACCGCGCCAGGAACTGCCCAGCACTTCTGCCAGGAAAGGCTCGTCCGGTGCCCATTCGCGGCGCAGGCTCTGCACGCCGGCAAGCTGGTCGAGCAGGTCGAGCCGCTCGTCCGGACGCTTGGGCAGCGCTTCCCTGAGCAGGCCCGCCAGCTCGCGCGAGGCGGCGCGGTATGCCGAGCCCCAGCGCGCGAAGAAGGACTCGGTCCCCGAGACGATGGCCGCGCGCAGCGGCATGACATCCGCCTCGAAGGCCTGCTCCAGGAAAGCCGCGCAAGCCTCCTCGTATGCCGCCTTCCATCGGCTCCCCGCATCCAGAGCGGCGGCGAGACGATCGGCATCGGGGCAGGCAATCAGCGCGCGTGCGGTGGCGACGTCCTCCTGCCGCAAGCCCTGCACCCGCGTCAGCAGGTCGGTGACGCTGCCCAGCTCGGCCGCCGCGCGCGGCCGTTCGATACCCGCGGCCGACAAGGGCCGGTCGAGCGACGCTCGCAAGTCGCGGGCCATGCCCGCCGCCTTGTCGAGATCGGCACGTATGCGCGACAGCGCGACTGGTTGGATATCGAGCCTGCGCACGGCGGCGAGAGGATGTTCGGCCGGGCGCCCGGTGCGCCCTAGCGCCCGGCCGTAGTCCGCCAGCAGCGTGCAGGCCCTCTCGACATCGTCGCGCGAAAGTTCGCCGAGCTGCTCGGACTTGAAGCGCGGCGGCGGCGCACCCTGGCCCATGAAGCGCGCCTGCAAGCCAAGCACCGAGAACGGCGTCTCGCCGCTCGTGCCGATCGGCGCATGCAGCGCCGCGTCGTCGTCGTTCAGCCGATCGCGGGTGCGCAAGAGCCTCTGGGGCTCATCCGGCATCTCGGGCACGGCCTGCCCTGCCGCCAGGGTCCGCCCCAGCTCGGCCAGCACCGCCTTCTTGTTGGCCGTCTTGGAGTGCAGTTCAAGCGTCAGGTCGCGCAGGCCCACCTTGACCAGTCGGTCATGCACGACCGAAAGCGCCGCCATCTTCTCGGCGACGAACAGCACCGTCTTGCCTTCCCAGGCGGCCGTGGCGAGGATGTTGGTGATGGTCTGGCTCTTGCCGGTGCCCGGCGGCCCTTGCACCACCAGGTTGCGGCCGGTGCGGACCTCTTCGATCACCTTGGCCTGGCTGGCGTCGGCATCGACGACGTGAAGGATCTTGTCGGGCGGCAGCACCGCGTCGAGCCGGTCCTGCTTGCCGAAGGCCGGTTCATCGCCGTCGAAGCCGTCGCAGAGCAGGCCGCGCGCCAGGCCGTGGTTCTCCAGCGCGTTCTCGGGCCAGGCCTTGAGCTCCAGATCCTTGTACATCAGGATCTTGGCGAAGGAGAAGAAGCCGAGCTGGATCGCATCGCGTTCCACCTTCCAACCCGGCCGCGCGGCGATCGCGTCTTCTACCAGCTTGAAGTATTGCGCCGGGGTCCAGTCGTCCTCCAGGCTTTCGATCTCGGGCAGCTTGATGCCGAAATTGTCCTGCCAGCGCTGCTGCAGCGGCAGGTTGGTGACCATGTCCTCGTCACGCAGGTGCAAGTCGTATGTCGAGGTCTTCTGGTTGCGGTCGAGCCTGACCGGCAGCAACACCAGCGGCGCTTCGCGCGCGACGGCGGAGGTCTTGTCCTCGAACCAGGTGACGAAGCCCAGCGCGAGGTAGAGGATGTTGATGCCCTGCTCTTCTTCCGCGGTCTTCGCCTCGCGCGCGATCTTGAGCAGGCGCTTGGCGAGGGCATCGGGCCCCATCCGGGTCTCGAGCTGGTTGTCGGTATAGCGCTCGTCGCCGATCTCGCCGTCATCCTCGAAGGCGAGGTGCAGATCGTCCACCTCCTCGGCCTTGTCGCGGCCAAGCGCGCGGAAGCGCATGGCCTTGCCGCCCCGCAGCACCGCCGCGACATCCTGCGAACGCTCGTTGACGATGTTGACGACATTGCCGCGCGTGTTCGCTCGGTTCACATGGATGAGCCGGTTGCGCGTCCCCGTCTCGACGAGGCGCTTGCGCGTGTCGTCGATCAGCTTCTGTATCTTGGCGCCATCAGCCGTGATCATGCCCACCACTTCCTCGAACGAAACCGAACTTGTGCCGATGCCGCGCCAGCTGCGCACGATGCGCGCCCTCCAGAACCAGGCGCGGCAATCCATCCGCCAGCCCCAACGCCGCGATCGCCATCGGCTCCAGCCTGTTGCTGACCAGCACTTCGCCATCGTCGGCGAAGCTCACCAGCCCTGCATCGAAAGCCGCGTCCCAGTGCGCGCACAGGAGCAGACCGTTGAACACGTCGAGCCGTTCCGCGTCGGTGGCGCACTCCGCCCAAGGCACGATTTGGCTGGCGCGCAGCAGCGCGGGCTCGGTGACGCCGGTGAGCGGGCAAGCGCCCCAGTAGTCAATCAGCGCGGCGCGGAAGAAGCCCTGGCCGATGCGCTGGCGCACGATGCGGTCGACTTCGGTGTCCCCCAGGCTGGCCACCTCGGCCTCAAATTGCGTGAAGGGGAAGGTCGGCAGGCTGCGCGCGAGGTGAAACGCACGGCTGAGCGCGCGGCGCATCGCGGGCTGCTCGGCAAAGGCGAACACGCCCTTGCAAGGTGGAGGCGCCGGGCCGGAGACGGCATCGAGCTGCTCGGACGCAAGCACTTGCGCGACGCCGGCGTGTTCGACCGCGAGAAACCAGGGGCCGCCACCGTCTGCCGTACCGGACGCAAGCGCGACTTCGCCGGGTACGCCTTCGTCGGAGCGGAACCACAGCCAACCATCCGCCTCACCATTGGCGCGGCGGTAGCCGTGGTTCCAGGCGGCCTGCTCCAGCTCGACCCGGAAGATCGGGTGCGGCGTCAGGCGGCGATGGCTGGTGGAGATCGTCAAGCCGCCGCTCCCGAAAGCGGCGACGGATTCAGGCGAAGCGGCGCGTGGCCTGCTGGGCGCGCATCTGCAGGCGCCGAGTGGTCACGCCATCCATGGTGCGCAGGGCCGCTTGAAGGTCGCCCTTGCCGAACCGCGCACGCACGACGGCGGCGATGGCGCGCTCCTCCTCGCGGTCGAGTTCCTCGACCGGGTCGTGTTCCATGCCGATTTTCATGGGCGGGGGCTCCTTCTACGAATTTCGTAACACGAAATGGAGAACGCTGGCTAGACATCAATGGCTCCGCTTGAAAGCGGCGGCCATCAGAGCCGTCATCCGGGCGATCAGCCGCACCGTGTCGACCGCCTGGACCTGACGGTTATCCGGATCGCGCCGGAACCGACCGGCGACATCGGTCGAAGCGGCCACCACGCCCCATATTTCCGGCGGGTCGCCCAGGCGGACCGGGATCGCCGCCAGCGAGCGGTAGCGTTCATTGTCATAGGAGCGCTGGCGATCGGCAGGCACTGGGTAATCCGCTACGATATCCTGCGCGGTTCCATCGGCGATGATCACATCGCGCTTGCCCGCCCAGGCGGCGCCGACAAAGCCCTCGTTGCGTCCCCAGCAGCGACCATCCGCCTTTTCGCCGAGCCGGTCGGCGCGGCGGGCGGCCAGGCGCACGAGACGATCATCCCGCACCTGGAAGACCGAGATGGCCCAGCTTTCGGATGAGTCGAACCCGATCGAGCGTGTCAGGAAATGCAACGCCGCATCCAGCATCGCTTCCACCACGACAGCCGGATCCTCCAGCTCTGGCGTCAGGAGGGCCTGCTCGAGCGCCTCGCGCATGAAGCGATTGGCGTCGATCAAGGCAAGTCGGCGCTCGTCCTGCGTGTGACGCGCGTGAAGTTCGGCTTGCATGGCATCGCGCTCGTCAAGAAAGCCCTGTGCCTCACACTCCAGGGCCGAGGCGCGCTCGAGCAAGGCGGGGGCTTCATCCTGCAGATGAAGCAACAGGACACTCGCCAGTGCGATCATGAGTCCCCCGCCCAGGATCAGCACGCCCTTGGCCGTCAGCAGCCCGTCTCCTTGTGGGACCATCGATCCCTCCATGCCGCCACCCCACAAGGTCAGCACACCTCCGCCGATGACGCCGACGATGTTGATCCAGCGCTGAAACAGGCGGGTACGAGCGACCCAGGCGAGGCCGGTGGCCAGCAAGGCTTCGCGATGGCGGCGCAAGGCGACACGGGCATCTTCGTCACCGGACGCCATCGTCGCCGATGTGCCAATGCAAAGCATCTTCTGCGCACCAAGCCGCTCTCGCACCCGCCGCACCAGCATGGCGACATCGGCGCCCTGGCGGCCGCGATAGGTGTGCAATTCGTCGAGGACCAGGAACTCGAGGCCTTCCATATTGGCGACGACTTGGCGATCGAGGTCGTCCTGCCGCGTCATCAGCAGCTCGAGCATCATGAAGTTGGTCAGGATGATGTCCGGCTTCGTCTCCGCGATCCGCTGCCGCTCGCTATGCTTTTCCTGACCGGTGTAGCGGGCGAACGTCGGCTTCAAATTTTCGTCTATGCCGCAGCTGTCGATGAATTTCTCCAGCTCCTCGCGCTGCGAATTGGCGAGCGCGTTCATCGGATAGATCACGATGGCGCGCGTGCGCGGCGCGGCGCCAGCGCGCTTGGCCTTGAGGATCCGGTCGATGATCGGCACGAAGAAGCACAGCGACTTGCCCGAGCCGGTCCCCGTGGTGACGATGTAGTTGCGGTTCTGCAGCGCCTTGGACAGCGCCTGATCCTGATGCAGGTGCAAGTCGATCGGTGTGCGCTCGGGACCGAAGGCGAAGGCCTTGGGCGTGTCCGGGTCGACCACGCCCTCGACGGCGAGATCGGCCAGGGATCGGCCCGACGCAAAGTGCGGATTGACCCCGATCAGCGGCTCCGGCCAGAACTTGCCGCTGCGATAGATCTCGTCGACCTGCCTGCTGATGTCGCCTGCGCGGATCGTAGTGAACGACCGGGCGAACGCCTCGTAGCGGCCGACCAGATCAGCATCGAGTTCAAAGACGTTCATTGCCGCTCACCAACCCATCCGCCCGCGCGAAAGCGCCTCTAGCAAGCTCACGGCTTCGCCGACATCCGTGACAAATCCGGTCGTTCGCCATCACACCGATCCCAGTGCCAGCAGCACCCGCTCGCGCATGACCTTCCGAAGCGCTTCGGGGCTCTCGATCCGGATGTCGCCGCCCCAGGTGAACAGGTGCTCGGCGATTTCGCGCAGGCCGCCTGAGCGGAAGCGCACGAGGAGCTCGTCGCCATCGCGCTCGAGGGCCTGGCCAGGATGGAAGCGCCACGACCTTGCGCGCGCGACGGCGCTGGGCAGCACGCGCAGTACGATCTCGTGGTCCTCCTCGCGCCAGATGCCGAAGCTGCCCGCCAGCCAGGTGTCGAGGTCCCAATCGTCGGGCGCGCAGCCGACGAGGTTGGAGACGCGGGTGTCGGTCATCCGGTCGACGCGGAAGAAGGCGGGCTCCTGTTCGGGCCGGCCGAGACGCAGGGGAACCTTGCCGACCAGGTAGGTGGTTGCGCCGTGGATCAGGCCGTAGGGGATGACACGGCGCCACTTCGGCTGCTCGCCGCTCTCGGCGACATAGTCGAACTCCAGGCAATGGCCCGAAAGGATCGCGCCCTGAACGGCGCCGAGCGCTTCGGCGGTTGCGTCGAGCAGCGGCCCGGCGACCACGCGGCTGCGCTGCAGGCGCACGAGCGCGTCGAGATCGGGCGCGAGGCGCGCGCGTTCGCGGTGATCGAGCGCCGACTTCACCTTGGCGAGCAGGCTTTCGAGGTGGACGGCATGGGCAGCCCCCTCGGCACGTCGACCCGCTGCTTCGGTCTGCAGTGCGGCGACCTCCTCAGCGCTGGGTCTCGTATAGATGCGGCGCAGGCTGTCGCGGATGAAGAAGCGCTTGGTGCGATCGTCGAGGCGCTCCTCGACGTCGAACTCCTCGCGCAGCGCATCGCGCAGGCGCTCGGCGGTCCGGCGGTTCACGCCAAGCTCGCACGCGATCTCGTCCAGAGTGAGGCCTTCGGATGATTCCGACAAGAGATGCACCAGCGTCAGCGCCCGGCGCAATTTGCCCATGCGCGGCCTTCCCGGCTGCCTACCTGCGTCCATGATGTGCCCCCACCGCGACCGAAGCTGTCGCAGATCGATCGCGCTGGCAAGTACCTGGCGGCGGTTAAGATGAGATTTCAGGGGCTAAGCCGGCTTAGCCTGACACTTGCGACTTCAGAGCCAGACGGCGCGCGCGCTGCCGGGTCGCCTCGGCTAGGTGCGCAGTTAGCGACGGATCGGTGAGTCCGTCGACGAGGATGCCTCGTGCGATTGCGCCCTCCACAGTGCGCGCGATGGTCCCGGCGCGACGGCGCACGTAGGGCGCTGTTAGACCGGCGTCCGTGGCAAAGCGCGCGAAGCTGTCCGCGTCGATTTCCTCCAGGTTGGCCGCGCCCCCGAAGCGCATCGCCAGGCGCGCAGACAGTTCGGGCCAGGCGCGGGTCGCGACCAGGTCATAGAGCGGCGCGAGCACGACTTCACCTGCGTCGGTCCGCAGCAGGCTGAAGTTCTTGGCATGGGCGTCGGCATTGCCGATCACGAGGTTGAACAGCGCCGCGTCGCACAGCTTGAGCACTTCGCGCGCCGGCCGGGTTGCGGCGCGGCGCAGCAGGCCGAAGCTGTCGCGGAACCCCGGCCCGCCTTCGGCCGCGTACTTGCGGTTCGAGGGAACACCCAGAGCCTGCGCGAAGTCTTCCTGGTGCAGCCGAGTGGTGCCGCCCTCCCCAGTCTGCGCCCGATCGTAGCGGGCGACCAGCAGGTAGGGCTTGCCCGCCACTTGCCGCCATTGAGCCCGTGCGGCGTCCAGGCCGGCCGCGCGGGCGAGCGCCAGACAGAACGCCTCGTTCGCGGCAAGGCCACCGAAGCGATCCGGCTCGGGCTTTATGAGGTGCGTGGAGGGCTCGCCCGGGCGCGGCACGGCGATCGCATCGGTGCCGGGCGCCAGCAGCACCGGCAGCTTGCCTTGCGCACCGGCGAGGCTCAGGCGCGCGCCGCCTTCGCCCGCCAGCATCGGCACCAGCGGCAAGCGGTCGAGCAAAGTGGCGAGCGCCTGGTCTCCAAGCGGCTCGGGCGGTTGCGTCAGGTCTGGCTCCGGCGGCGTCTCGCCAGGCGGTAGAAACGCCAGCGCGCCGGCCACGTCTCCTCCCAGGGCCTGAAGCAGGCGGAAGGGATTGTCGGGCGAGACGCCGAGCACGCGGGCGATCGCCGTGCGCTGGCCCTCTTCAGGCAGAAGTCCTCCGAACACCGCCTTGCACAAGGCATCGGCGAAGGGTTCGGCCCCGCGCGGCATGGCCTGTGAGAGTGGCGGTGCAGCCGGGTCGCTCAGCCAGTCGGAGGCGTAGGCGAAGTGCATGGCGCCGCCGCGATCGATGGTCAGCTCGCCGGCCAGGCACAGCCCCCACCACACGTTCAGGCGATCCTGGACCGGCAAAGTCATGATGCCGAGCGATCCCGGCCCCGCCCCGGCCGGGCGATGTGGAGCGAGCAGCCAAGCGCAGTCAGCACGTCGAGAACCTTGCCCAACTGGGCGGTTGCCTTTCCCCCCTCCAGCTCGACGATGAACCGCAGGCCCACGCCGCTCGCCGCCGCCAGCTCGTCCTGGCGCAAGCCTTGCGACTTGCGCTCGTCGCGGATGATGCGGCCGATGATCGAGGCATCCATGCAGGCGTCCTTTCCCAAGCGGGATCATTAAACCATCTTCGCGGTGAATACCACGGCAACTTTCCCGAGCGGGCAAGATCTAGCGTTATGTCCGATCGGGCTTGCGCACCTTCCCGTTCGGGAAAACCGCAAATTGCCAAGCTTCTTGTGGACTGAACAACTTCTGGAGCGTATCATGCGAAAATAGTTCAACCGAGCCGAGCGCGCACGAGATGCATTCAGAAGTCCAACGCCTCGCCGAAATGAGCGAAGCGGGCGAAAAGATGATCGAGCGCCTGCGCCGCAAGGCCTTTCTGCCCGAGAGCCGCAAAGGCCTCAACGTGCGGTTCGGCATCGCCGAGGCCGCGCAGCTGCTGGGCTGCTCCACCAACCGCATCCGCATGGCCGAGGACGACGGACGACTGCCCGCTCCCCCCGCCGGCGAGAACGGCCGTCGCCTCGGCTATTCGGTAGAGGAGCTGCTCCACATGCGCCAGGTGCTGGGCGCCTCCCCTGCCCGCGCCCCGCTCGACATGCCTGCCATCATCGCGGTGCAGAACTTCAAGGGCGGTGTCGGCAAGTCTACGGTGACGACGCACCTGGCCCACTACTTCGGCGTGCAGGGCTATCGCGTGCTGGTGGTCGACTGCGACAGCCAGGCCACCACGACGACGTTGTTCGGCTTCAATCCGCACTTCAACATCAGCCGCGAGGAAACGCTCTATCCCTACCTCTCGATCGACCCGACTCAGGCCGACCTGCTCTATGCGGTAAAGCGCACGCCCTGGCCCAACGTCGACCTGATCCCGTCGAACCTGGAGCTGTTCGATGTCGAGTACGAGCTGGCCGCGGCCGGATCGGATGGGCAGTCAGTGCTCGCCGCGCGGTTCCGCAAGCTGAAGCAGGGCCTGGCGGACCTCGCGCGCGATTACGACATCGTCATCCTCGATCCACCGCCGGCGCTGGGCACGATCAGCCTGGCGGTGATGCAGGCCGCGAACGCCCTGCTTGTGCCGATGGCGGCCACTACGCCCGATTTCTGCTCGACCGTGCAGTTCCTCTCGATGATGGACCAAGTGCTGGCGCAGCTGACCACCGCCGGCATCGAAGTCGACTACGCCTTCGTGCGCCTGCTGTGCTCCAAGTTCGACGGCAACGATCCCAGTCACGAGATGGTGCGCACGATCATGGAACAGACTTTCGGCCCCGCACTCCTGCCGGTGCCGATCCTGGAGAGCGCGGAGATCAGCCACGCGGCGCTGCGGATGATGACGATCTATGAGCTGGAGCGGCCGATCGGCACGCCGCGCACGCACAAGCGCTGCCGCGCCAACCTCGACCAGGCGTTGGGGCAGGTCGAACAGCTGGTGCGCTCAGGATGGGGGCGGAGCCAGAAGGTGGACGAGGAGCTGCTGGTCAATGGCTGAACTGCCGCTCGCAAGCCTCGCAATGGCCTGCGCGATGGCCCGCGCTGCGCCTGGAGCGGGGCCTTGCGGCGTCCGTACGATTTCCCCTTTCCTACATGGTATTTGTTCCACATATGTTCCGATCAACGTAGTGCCGAGGTAAGCCATGGCCCGCAAGCAGTCCGATTATCTCGCCGCCCTTCTCTCGGAGGATAGCGACGCCGTATCTACCGCTGCCGATGCGCCCGCCACGATGCAGGCAGACCGCGGCGATCGCGCACGCGGCACCACCCTGCTCGGGCGTGAGAGTGCGCTCGCCCGCGTCGCGAGCGGCGAGGTGCGCCAGGTCACGCAGCTGCTGCTCGATCCTGCGCGGGTGCGCGTCTGGCCCGGCAACGCGCGCAGCTACGCCCACTTGTCGGAAGAAACCTGCCGCGAACTGATCGACTCGCTGATCGCCGAGGGTGGCCAGAAAGTTCCTGCCGTCGTGCGCCGCGTCGAGGGCGATCCCGTCCACGATTACGAGGTGATCGCGGGCACCCGCCGACACTGGGCGATCAGCTGGCTGCGCGCGCACTCCTATCCCGACATGCAGTTCGTGGCGCAAGTCGCCCAGATCGATGACGAAGCGGCCTTTCGTCTCGCCGATATCGAGAACCGCGCGCGATCCGATGTCTCCGACCTGGAGCGGGCCCGCAACTATGCCGAGGCGCTGAAGGCGCATTATGGCAATCACCTCACCCGCATGGCCGAGCGGCTGAAGCTGTCCAAGGGCTGGCTGTCGAAGATGCTCAAGGTCGCCGCCCTACCCGAGGCCGTGATCGCCGCCTTCGCCTCGCCTGCCGAGGTTCAGCTCAAGCCAGGCTACGCGCTTGCCCAGGCACTGGACGACAAGGACAAGGCGGTCGCGATCCGCAAGGAGGCCGCACGTCTCAGTCGCGAGCAGACCAGTCGCCGGGACGAGCGCCGCCCTGCCCTGCCCGCCCCCGACGTGCTGAAAGCGCTGATGGCTGCGCCGGAAGCCAACTCGGCCAAGCCGCAGCCGCTGGTGATGAATCTGCAGCGCACCGGCCGCCCCCTGGTTTCGCTCCAGTCCAGCAACCGCCAGGGCGTGACCTTGCGGCTGCACGCAGGCTCCGGCGCCGACATCGAGGACGTGCTGAACGGCGTGCGCAACATTCTCGTGACTCTCGACGCGGAAGGCCGGGGCCTGCAGCCATGATGGAGCACCGGCTTGCCCTGGCCCGCCCTGCCCTTGCCGGTATTTCCCCGGGGAAATACGCTCGGCTTGATGTTTCCCCGGGGAAACATCGCTGGTGAGCCGCGCCCGCAAGATCACGGTGGGCGAGCAGTTCGACCTGTTCCTGCCCTATATCGCCGACCTGCCCTTGCGCGATCAGCGCGAGATGATGGAGCGGCCGTTCTTCAGCCTCGCCAAGTCGAAGCGCCTGAAGCCGATCGACTACACCAGCCCCGACGGCAAGGTGCGGGTCCACGTCAGCGCCAATCCGGACTATGGCATGGCGACGATCTGGGATGCCGACATCCTGATCTACTGCGCCAGCGTCCTGGCCGACATGGCGCGCCGTGGGCACAACGACGTGCCGCGCAAGCTGAATATCATGCCCTACGACCTGCTGCGGGCGATCGGGCGCCCCACAACCGGGCGTGCCTACGAACTGCTCGGCCAGGCGCTGGATCGGCTCGTCGCTACCACGATCAAGACCAACTTGCGTGCGGAGAACCGGCGCGAGGCGACATTCTCCTGGCTTGATGGCTGGACGCAGCTTGTCGACGAGAAGACCGAGCGCTCGCGCGGCATGACCATCGAGCTGTCGAACTGGTTCTGGGAGGGCGTCACCATGAAAGGCGGCGTGCTCGCCATCGACCGCGCCTACTTCGACATAACCGGCGGCCGTGAGCGCTGGCTCTACCGCGTGGCGCGCAAGCATGCGGGCGGGGCAGGGGAGGCGGGTTTCGGCATCTCGATGCCCGTGCTGTTCGAGAAGTCCGGCGCGGAAGGGCAGTACCGGCGATTCAAGTTCGAGATGCTCAAGCTGGCCGAGAAAAACGATCTGCCGGGCTACGAACTCGGCGTCGAAACCACGAAGGATGGCGAGCCGATGATCCGCATGCGGCGGGTGGACGGGAAGGGCGGTGCGCAGGCCTGCCTGCCCGCGGCACCGGGCGCGGCGGAACCGGACGGCGGCGCGGCGCCGGATACGCCGGCTCTGAAGCGGGCCGAGGGTGTTTCCCCGGGGAAACATCCCGAGGTGATCGATGCCCGCAAGCTGATCCGCTCGGCCGTCTCCGGCCTGTCCGACGCTGCGACACGCGGTTTCATGACGGACGACACGATCGACCAGCTGCGCCGCGAGTGCCCGGGGTGGGACCTTTACGTCCTCCATGCCGATTTCGAGCGCTGGGTCGCCGGCTCACCCGACCGCACCCCTGCCGACTGGCAGCGCGCCTTCATCGGGTGGGTAAAACGGCACCATCAGAAGCATCGCTTTCAGCTTCCCGGATAAGGCCGATCTTGCCCGCCGCGTTCCCGAAGTGTCGCGCCACGAAAGTCTAGTACGTGCACAGCGGCTCAATGCCGTACCTCCGATTACGAGATTGAACGTCATCGCCGGCGAGTGGCGCCAAACTGATTCAATTCCCGTCGTGCTGTGGCACGCTTCGACACTCCAGGAACACCACGGGCGACACCGACGATCCTCCAGGAACGAGGCGTCGAACTTTCAGGAACGGCACCATCGACACATCGGGACCACATCCTCGATCCATCCGGAACCGCCCCGCCACACGACTCGCGCGATTCCGGCGCTGAGCGAACCACAGCGGACAGCTTAACTGTTCTAAAAGATTCAGAAACCTATCTAACCTTCAGAAGCCTGCGGCTTTGGTGGGATTGTCTGAGAAGACCGATTGCACCAATCCGTTCGCCAGCACGGGAAGCCGGCAGTCAGACGCTCGACCAGTGGAACACCATGCCCGCGCAGCACTTCGAGATACGGTCGATTGGCTACTGCGGCTTTCTCGAAGTGAGCGTCGCGACCTTGCGCCAGCGCATCGTAGTTGCAGATCACCAAACCCGGGGGCAGGATCACTTCCAACGCAGCACCGGGAGCAAGCTCGCGCCAGACAGCGCGCGCGGCATCGCCCGGAACGTCGAACTTGTCCGCCAAGCCGATTAGCACCGACGCAACCTGACGATACGCCTGCCTGACTTGGCAACTGCGGTCAGACCTGCCCGCTTCCATCCAGGCTACGTACTTGCGCAACTGGTGGATGACCTTGATGCCACCCAGATAAGCGCCATCCGAGCTCTCGCGGTAAGCCGAACGCGCGCGCAACTCACTGTTGTCGCTGCACTTCGCTTCCCAGAAGGCGAGACTGCCATGCTGCGCCACCACCAGATCCATGCGAGGCGCTTTGCGTTCCGCAGTGTTGGCGGGCAGGGCCATCTCCAGATCCAGAGCACCGGGGTTGTGCGCGACAAGGTCGTCGACGAAGGCCTTCTCGGCCCCGGCATAGGTAACGGCGATCTCGATCCAGCTGTCGATCTGACCGGCGGACACACAGGCCGAATCAAACGTCACGGTGCGCTGGTCGAGATCCGAAGGTCGGGCGGCGTGACGCTTGTGCCCGGAGACATAGACTGGGTGTACCGCCAGGCGTGTGGCGCCGCCAACTCGCGATATCCGTGTGATGGACTGGCCTCGGACGTAAAGATTCAGATACCCGGCGCGGACCCCAATGCGCAGGCACCGCTGCGCGTCGCAGACTTCACCTGGTAGTGCCCAGCGCGCGAAAAGATGACGAACGGCGGCATTGTCGGCCAATTCCTCAACGGCGAAATGTCGCGCAAACGGCTTCATAGCTGGAGGCTCTCCTCGCTGATCGCTGTCCTTGTACGAGGTTACGACCGTTTATGTCGTTGCACTATCAGAGCAGTGTCTTCGCGGCCGCGGCTACCCGCACGATCTACGGATAGACAAAGCCCTGAGTACATGAACTATCGTCGAGATATTACAAACGCGAAGCATACGGCAGTCGGTGGAAACCGCGCCGCGCATTGCAACCGGAGCCATAGATGATCAACGTTCTGCTGGCTGCCGCGATCCTCACGGACGCAGCTGGGCGTGACCAGCGCGGCAAGGAAGCACGTGACGCCCCTGCCGTCATGCGCACCCACATCGCGCCAAGGACGCAGCTCTCATGACCCGCTTTGCCGCACGCGACCCGCTGCATCCGGAAAACCTGAAGCACAAGCAGCGTGCCTTGCGTGACGGCTTCCCCTTGCCACTTACTTTACGCGTTCACCGGGCGCTGTCGTGGCTTCGCCGTGCCGATGCAGAATCCGACGACGACGACGTGCGCTTCATCCTGTTGTGGATCGGCTTCAATGCCGCATATGCAAGCGATCTGGGGCAGGCGGCCGGAGATGATGGACGGCGCGAGCGCAACGTGTTCCTCGCCTTCTTTCATACTCTGGTACGCTTCGACGCGCGCCACCGCATCTACGACGCCGTGTGGAGCCGCTTCGGGCAGGAGATCCGCTTGCTGCTCGACAACCGCTATGTATTCGCACCGTTCTGGCTGCATCACAACGGAGTGGCGGGCTATGCAAACTGGGAACTGCGCCTGGAAGACCCGCGCCGGCAAGTGAACCGCGCACTACGAGAGCACGACACGGCCACGCTGCTCTCGCTGCTGTTCGACAGGCTCTATGTACTGAGGAACCAGCTGGTCCATGGCGGCGGCACCTGGAACAGCGGCAACAACCGCGCTCAGGTCCGCAGCGGCGCGGCGCTGCTGGGTTACCTGCTGCCGATCTTTGTCGACTTGATGATGGACAATCCCGCGCATGCCTGGGCGCTGCCGCACTATCCGGTTGTGGAGTAGAGCATGGCTGAACGGCGAAAGAAGGCGGCGGCCGATGCCGGGCAGTTCGCCGATCCAGTACAAATCCTCCAGGGTGCGTACCGAGTGCATTTCAATGAGGCGGCGCTCCGGAGATATGCGCTTATCCATGAAGGGCATATTTGTGCCTATGCGCTGCCTGCCGAGGAAAAGCTGACTGGATTGCGCGGATCAAGGCGTAGCCACCGCGGCGACCTCCTGGCATTCATCGGTGCGCGCCAGGGCGAGCACGCCTTGACCGCATCCAGCATTCCCTGGCTCAGGATATTCGAGACGCAGGTCTGCAGCGGTCTGCGCGACTTCCTGCTCGCCCAGCCCCACCATGACGGCGTCCGCACGCTGCTTGGTGCGCTTGCACCTGACTTTGCCTGGCCGACAAACATCGACGAGGCCATGATCGATGTCGAGGTGCGATGCGCATCCACCATCAAGGGCCAGCGGAAGCGGCCGCGCATAGACATGCTGATCACGGTGATAAGCGGGGGCCGAAGGTGCGGCGCGGTCATTGAGGTAAAGATCGGCAATGCGAAGGTCATCAATCCGCTTCCAACCTACACGCAGTTCGCCCGCACGCACTTCGGCCCCGTCGCCAAGGGCGACATTCCCGCCGACACGATCTTCGTCGTCCTCGTGCCATTCGCTTCGGCCAGGCTAAGGCGCCGGCTACGTCATCCTCGAAACCGACATTGGCGCATTGTCGAATGGCCTGCATTCATGCGCAGGATCGAGCAGCGGCTTCGGCATGACACGGCAGACTTCAAGATCTTCCGCAAAGTTATCTGGGATACGATTGATGTACGAACCGGTACCTGAGTTTCGCCTTCCCGAGAGCACCGCCGGGTACCTGACCGATCCGCTTGTGCTCAAGGCAGTAGATAGTCTGCTGGACGAAGACAGCAGCACTCTTCCGTCGACATTGGATAGTACGGAACTCGCCAGCTACTTGCGCGCGAGGGCAGCGGCTCTCGCCGTCAAATATGACACCGTCATTGCACTGGAAGAGCTTTGGCGAGCGATCTGGGGGCGCCTCCTTGGCGGTTGGTTGTGCGACGCTGAGTGGAAGGAAGATCGTAACCCGGACCACTTGTGGGACGAACAGGCGTTCTGGCACAGACACCTGCGCTCAGGATATGCGTTCTGGACCGGCATAGAATTACAAAGGCCCTCTGACGATCAGATGCCCTGCATTCGGCTGTATTGCTCATTGCTGCTTACGAGTGACGAGGAAGAGACCGAACTGCTGGAAGGAAAGCTTGCCGGCTTCGAGCTGACCGATGAGGACCATTCATGGAGTTCGTGGATGTACCAGATCGATCCATGCAGGATACCAGTCGAGCAAACAGTGGAGCTTTCCGAGATGAAGGCCATCGCCGACCGCATTTACCAAGCGGTTCAAGAAGTTACGCTATAGATGGTAAGCGGTTCGATAGTGCTTCCGACAAGGCCCGTAGACTTGCCTCAAGCGGATATCTTGCCGCCATATCGATCCGCCCGATCAGCAGCGCCTCGGTACCACCATGCACGCCGAACCGCCGCACTTCTCTCGAACCGGTGCCGGGCATGGCGGGGTAGAGCAGCATCAGCCGATCGCACTCGTACAGGCGGGCATAGGCCATCATCTGGTAGATGTCGGCCTGGCTCACGCCGTGCTTGCGGTCGAGCGGGTCGGCACTGAGGCGCTTCCACTTGGTATCGATCACCGCAACGATCTTGCCCGCACGCTTGAGCAGGATGTCGGGGCGGGTCTGGAAGACCTCGCCGCGGCAGGGTTCGTCTTGCGACCATGCGCCTAGGCAGTGGCGCAGGCCGCCTTGAGCGACGACCTCGAGATCGCTGGCAGCGAGCGCACGGCGCAGCAGGGCTGCCACCGCGTCCTCGAACAGGCGCTCCATCGGGAAGAGCAGGGCGGTGCCCTCCTGCGCGCCGGCGCGGTACCCGGTTGCTTGCCAGTCGCGCCCCATGAGCAGGCGGGCAAGGCGCAGCAGGCGTTCCCACCGCCGACTGGTGCGGTCAATGCGCACTTTGTCCCAAGGCAGCGCGGAAGACGGCCGCAGCGTCACGTCCGCCAGCACGAAGCGCAACTCGTCGAGCAGCCGGCGCGTGGCCGGCAGGCGCGTGCGTTTCCCCAGGGAAACGACGGTTGCTGCCATGACCTGCATCAGTGCGATGTCGTGGCTGAGCACGTCGTAGCGGCAGGCAAGCCGATCGGACCGCACCGCGAGATGCGTGAACTGGCGGGTTACGTCGAGGCGACCACGCAAGGCGGGGAGGTCGTCCTCGCAAGCCCCGTATTGGCGGGGCAGGCCGCGGCGGGTCTCGGCAAGCAGGCGCTCGGCGAACAGGCGGATCAGCACTCCGAGCAGGGTATCCGCGCCGTGAGCCATCGCCGCCGCGCCGCCGTCGCCGATCTCCAGACCGAGCGCGAGATCGATCAGGTTGACGAGCCGGGCGCGCACTGTCGGTGTGTCCTCGTCAGGCATGTCAGGGTCGATCTTGGGCAGGATCTCCAGGCTGCAACCGGGGGCGGCGAGCACGCCGACCATCTGGCGCGCGCGCAGATGGTGGCGGTGATCGGCGAGGATGCGCGATCCGTCCTCGCCGCCGAGGGGATGCGAGCGGGCAGCGGCAGTCAGCGCCTCGGCCTCACGGACGGTGAACCCGCCTGCCGTGCCCACCGGCACCTTGCCCCATTCGCGGACGCACAGGTGGGTCACGCCGCGGCGTCCAGCGCCTCGTCCTCGCCATCGCTATCTTCGGCCTGGCCTTCGCCTGCAACCTCGCCACCAATGAGCCGGGCGTAAGCATCGAGTGCAAAGCTGGGCCGCACCGACCAGGTCTCACGCTCGCCCAGGTCGCCGAGGCCCGGCGGAGCCTTGAGCTTGCGGCTCGCGATGAAGCCGGGCCCGAGCACCGAAGCGATGCGGCTCCAGTCCTCGAAGAAGTATTCCTGCAGCAGCGGGATCACCTTGTCGCGCATCACCGCATCGACATCGGCGCGGCTGCGGCAGCCGATGAAGAAGGCGTGGCCTATGCGATGCTCGCGGTCGACAAGATACTCGATCCGCTCGTTGATGGCGGTGAGCACAGTGGGTAGGGGGATGCCGTCGGGCGAGGGCAGCAGGTCCGGCCGGGGCGCCATCTCGCGAAAGGCGAAGCGGCGCCGCAGCGCGGTGTCGAGCAGCGCGATCGAGCGGTCGGCGGTGTTCATGGTGCCGATCACGTGGAGGTTGGCGGGCACGCCGAACTCGGTCTTGGAGTAGGGCAGGCGCACCGTCAGCGCATTGGGCATGCCGAGGCGCTTGTCGGGCTCCAGCAGGGTAATGAGTTCGCCAAAAACCTTGGAGATGTTGGCGCGGTTGATCTCGTCGATGATGAGGACGTGGGGCTCGGGGGCACCGGTCACGGCGCCCACTTCACCCCCGCTGGCGACGATTTGCTCGAGCCCGTCCCAGTTCACGTGCCCGGCGCCCATCTGATAGGCGGAGACCTGGCTCAATTCCTTGCCGTAAATCCTTTCGCGCGGGAGGCTCTCGCCATGCCAGAGCCATCGGACCGAGCGGAAATGATTGTATTCGCCGTTCCTGCCGGGGCGGAACTGATAAGGACCGGTGATCTCGCCGATTGCCCGAAACTTGCGGTTGCCATCGGAGATCACGACCAACGAGCCGATCTCCATGGCGGTGCGGAACGTGTACATCTGCGACATGTTGGGATCGTTGCCGCTTGCCTGCGGATTATCCTCGCGCCAGCGCTCCTTGATGGCGTCCCACTTGTCGTAGCGCGGATCGGACCAGTCGACCTCACCTCCCCAACCCAAGGTGACGTATCCGTCGCGGATGGCATCCTGGTAGATCGCGTCGTCCTCGGACGCCCAGCTGCGCCCGAGCGACATCTTGAAGACCTTGCGGCTGCGCTCGATTACCGGCGCTTGCGCCACGGCCTTGCCGCGATTGCTGGCGGCGACTTCGGCAATCTGCTTGAAGATGCCGTCTTGCGGTTCGAGCGAAAAGCCAGCGTTCGCCCCGCTATCAGTCGTTGCGCCGGTGATAGGGCGCAGGCCCTCGATGAAGTCTTCGTAGGCGAAGTTCTGATGAAAGGTGACGAAGCCGATCCGGCCTTTGTGCTGGAGCGAGGCATAGAGCGCCATCAGCGCGTCGCGATCGACTGGTACGGTCTCGCCACACAGGCGCACGGCCTCCGAGGCGGTGGTGTAGGTCTTGCCGGTGCCGGGCGGGCCGTAGAGGATGAGGTTGGTGGGAGAGGGCATCATGATCTCACGCTCGCTACTGGCAGCAGATGGAATGGGTGCGGCGGGCGATGCGATCGGATCGTCATCGCTCCATTCCGCGTCCGATGCGAGCGCCACCCACAGGAAGCTTTGCACGTCCATCAAATCGCTCGGCTCCCAGCCTTGCTCTCGCTTGAGGGATTCGAACAGCGCGAAGAGCAACTGGTCGAACTCCGCGAATTCGGCGCGCTCGAATGTGGGCGAGGGAAACAGTTTTCGGCCGAACAGCCGTGTACCCGCTTCCTTCATGCGGGTCACCTTGAACCATGCGGCGGCGAGTGGCTGGACTGTCCCCAGGATGCTGATCACGTTATTTAGCACCGCGCCGGCTTGAAGGTTGGGCACGCCCTGGGCTCGGGCTTCCTCAAGAACGCGGGCAGCCCGCTCCAGCGCAGCGGCAGCGTCCCCATCGGCGCGAGCGAGTGCGCCAAGCGCGGTGAACACACTCTCGCGCAATTGCGGCGCGGCCTTGGAAAGCGAATCAAGCATCTGCCAGTTCAATGGCAATCCTCGTTCACCCAGCGTCAGGCGGCGTACGATCGCCAGACCCGCTTCGCCGTCCGAGACTTCGCTGTTTGCAATCTCGCTTACAGCTTCCGTACTTCGTTCCTTGTACTCACGCTCCGTTTTCCAGTAATGACCGGACCGGTCGTCGAATGTCGTAAAGCCAGGCATGCGCCGGAGGAATGTCGCGCAGGCTTCGCGCATGTTCGGCCAGTGGATGACCACGAAGCCGAGCCTTTCGAGCAGTTCTTTGCACAGGCCACCGCCTGGTTTGGCGTCGTTGTTGGTGGCACGAAGGGCATCACGAACGATGGCCTTGCTCGGATAGCGCTGTCCCTCCAGCAGCAACCAGTAGCCGCGGGGCTGCCCTAGGCCGGGAAGAGAGGCGATGAAGGCTTCTGGACCGCCTGCGGCCGTGCAGCGCGCTACAGCGGCAAGGATGTCCTCACGCGTCAGATTGGTTGTAGAGGCTACAGGCTCATCCTCGGCCAGGAAGCGGCGGTAGGTGACGATGGCCGACCGATAGCTGGCGAGCGAGTTGTAGACGCTGCCGGTTACCGGGATGGAAGACGGATTGGGCAAAGCCGCCTTCTCGTCTTCCTTGCTGTAGGTGAGGGCGGAAAGGATTGCCGCGAAACGATCGTGTTCATAGGCTCTGTCGAGATCGCCATAGTGCAGCTCGACACGTCGCGTGTCGGAGATCCTGGTGCTGACGGTGTTTTCAGCGAAGTTCTGTGCCTTCAGCCACCCCCGAAACTCCGCTTCCCTCATCGGCTTCCCTCTCCCGCCACCCAGGCCAGCGTATTGACGAGCCGCAGGTGTTCAACTGATTTCGCGTCGAGTTCCAGCAGCTTCGGGCTCGCCAGCACCAGCGCCAGGGTGCGCGCGCGGCTGATGGCGACGTTGAGGCGGTTCTTCGAGTAGAAGAAGTCGACATGGCGTGGCAGATCGTCGGGACTGGAGGTAGCCAGGCTGACGATCACCACTTCGGCCTCCTGGCCCTGGAAATTGTCGACGGTGCCGACGCGCGCGGCAGAGGGGAGGGCCTCGCTGAGCGCGATCACCTGCATGTTGTAGGGCGCGACGACCAGGATGTTGTCCCAGCCCAGCTTGCCGGTGCGGCCCTGCCGGTCGGTGAAGGAGGTGCCGATCAGCTGCGCGCACAAGTCGGCCACGCGCGCGACTTCCTCGTCACAGCGCTGGCTGCGGCCCTCGTGCGTCATCGGTACGAAGCGGATGCCGTATTCGGCGAGAGCGGGATCATGGTCCGCTGGCAGGTGGAGGCGCTGGCGGGCACAATCGGGATGCGCGTGGAGCCGCCCATCGTAGACCGCCTCCGAAATGAAGCCGCAGATGCTCGGGTGCATGCGCCAGCTGGTGTCCAGAAGGATGCCGCGGTCGGGCGCGATCGTCGCCTCGCCTTCCAGCAGGTAGTCGAGCGCGGAGAGACCGCTCTCGCCCGGGTGGGAGCCCTGGATGGGCTGGCCCAGCTGCATCTGGTCTCCCACCAGTACGATGTTGCGCGCCGCCGCACCCATCGCGACGAGGTGGCCGAGCGAGACTTGCCCGGCTTCGTCCACGAACAGGTACTCGAGCGCCTGGTCCAGTGCCTCGTCGGCGAAGAGCCAAGCGGTGCCGCCGATCAGGTCCGGGGCGTAGTCGAGCACATCGCCGTTGCTATCGACGTCGATGATGGTTTCGCCGTGCAGGTAGCTGCCGGTATCGGTCTTGCTCGCCTTCTTCACGCCGCAGAAGGTGACGCCCTGCTCGCTGGCGATTTGCTCGACCTTGCGCAGGAGGTTGTTGACCGCCTTGTGGCTGTTGCTGGAGACGCCGACTTTCTTGCCCGCCGCCATCAGCGCGACGATGACATGGGCGCTGGTGTAGGTCTTGCCGGTGCCCGGAGGCCCCTGGATGAACAACGCGCTGTCGTCGAGCGCCAGGCAGCGCAAAGTGGCGGCTTCGACTAGGCTCCCGCCCGGCCGCACCATCGGACCACCGGCCCAGTCATGCAGGCGCGGAGGGGTGCGCTCGATGAGGTCAACGAGGGCGCGATAGCTCTCACCGCCGTTCGCCCAATGTTCGGCTACGCGCCGCACGGCGGCGACCAGCGGACGATTGTTGACGGTGGGCTCCGGGATCAGCGATCCGTTAGGCGGAAACGCATCGCCCGGCTTGAGCTGGCGCTTCAGGGTCAGCGTGCCGGCACTTGTGTCGATGCTGTCGATCTTGCCCAGCTTGGCCAGCGTGGGCGCATGGAGCACGGCGGAGCCAGCGCGCAGCTTGGTGTCCTGCGGTTCGAAGCGGTAGCGCGCCACCGTGCTGCGTTTGTCCTTCCATTGCCAGATGCCTTCCTCGTCGGGCAGGGGAGCGATACCGCCGATGCAGTCGCCGTCATCGGCAAGTTCTTCCAGCTCGCGCTCGCAGCGGTCGAACATGGCCCAGAACGCCGGCTTGTCGGCACGGCGGTGGAAGCCGGTGAGATGACCGACAAGCGCACGGCCGCGCTCGCTGGGCGGAGTGGGGCCGGCGGCGATCGCGGCCATCAGCGCGGCGGCGGCCTCTTCGGCGGCCAGGCGCTCCTCGGCCTTCTCGTCGGGCACGGCGACTGGGGCGCCGACCTCGCGCCAGGGCAGGTCATCCATGCGCAGCGAGACGAGCCAGTCGCGCAGTGCCTCGGTGTTCTCGCAGTCGACCTTGTTGTACTCGAGAATGTCGTCGAGCACGCGCTGCTCGCCGGTGTCCTGCCAGGACTTGTACTCGATGATCGAGTCACCGGCATTGGTCACCGCCTGGTCGCGCTTGGCGGCGAAGAACACTTCCATGGTCTTGAGCGACAGGTTCGGCTCGCTGGTGCGGATCGACTGGCGCAACACGCCGTAGAGGTCGACCAGGCGCCGTTCGCGCAGGAGCGTGTCGATCACGTCCTCGCGGCTCGCGTGCAGGGTCGAGAGGCGGCGCAACGCGGTGACTTCGTAAGGCGCGTAGTGGTAGATGTGTGCGCCCGGGTTCGCGGCGAGGTGGTCGACCATCCAGTCGACGGTGCTCTCGAAGGCGACCTGCTCAGCCTCACGGTCGTGGCCCCACCGGAAGCGGAACACCGGGGCGCCATCGGCGACATAGTGGACGCCCCAGAGGTAATCGAGGCCGCCCTCGGTCAGCGGATCGCCCTCCAGGTCGAAGAACAGGTCGGCCGGGTGGGGCGGCGGGAGCAGCGCGAAGCCGCGGGCCGGTTCGGGCGGCAGCGTGACCACGACGGGCTCGCCGCCCTCGCGCCGGGCGAGCTGCAGGGCCGCCTGCGCGCGCAGCTTGGCAAAGGTGGCGGGCGCCATGCGCGCAACCCGGGTGTCCTCGGGCGCGGTGGCCAGCGCGGCAAGGGTGGCCAGCCCGGCGTCTTCCAGCTTGCGGCGCTGCGGCTTGCCCAGCCCGGCCACGCGGCTGAGGTGGTCGGCCGCATCGAGCTGCGCATCGCAATGCTCGCGCCAGCCACACAGCGCGCAGGCGGCGCAAGGCTCAGGCTTGGACGTCGGCGCGCCATCGGCGATGAAGTCGAGATAGCGCGCTTTGGCGGCTTCGAGCGTGTGCGCGAACTCGGCGAGACGGAAGCTCTCTTCCGTGCCGCTGCCCAAGGCGACATGGACCCGGCGCGGCCGCGTGCCCTGCACCGCAGCCATCATCTCGGCATAGAGCCCGAGCTGGACGATGTAGGCCGGCTTCACGGACCTGGCTAGCTTGGTATCGACCGGCTCGTAAGACCAGGCGCCAAGGTCCGACGGCTCCTCCACGCGGCGCAGGAAGTCGGCGAAGCCGTGCCACGGCGCATCGAGGAACGCGGCCTGGAAGATCACGCTTGCCCCGTCGCGCATCGCTCGCGCGGTGTCTTGCGCACGGCTGCGCAGCGAGCCGGTCGTGGCGATCTCGACCAGGCCGCCTTGTGCCTCCAGACGCGCACGATAGGCATCCTCGTGCGCCAACCCGGATTGCTGCACCAGCTTCGCCATCGCGTCGTCCTCGGCACGCTCAGGCAGGGCGCCGGGGTCAAGCAGCCGCAGGTGATTGAGCGTGACCGCGTGCGCGCAGCCGAGGAACGTGACGAGGTCTGACGGGGAATGGAGAAGCTGGTCGTAGTAGAGGCGCAAGGGAATCAGGTCTCCGGCGATGTCGGTTTGATTGCTAGAAGCCGAGCGTACGACAGGACCGGTCGTGCACCGAGTGGCCGAGCCGTGAATCTCGATCTCAGAAGCGAGTGAGTCGTTCGTTCTTGACGTGGGCGCGCCAGGCGCCCGGCTGATGGCCGCCATGTGACATCAGAGTCAGCTCGGTCGTTTCCGGGGTCCATTCCGGTCCCATGATGAGCGCCAGTGCTTCAATGGCGTTGCAGAAGTGCTGGTAATCCCGCCCTGTGTTCCAGGCACTGACACTCGATGACAGGCTTCGCTCTGGCTGCTCCAGACCTCTCTTCTGCTGCCAGCTAAGTTGGTGATCCATCTTCACGATCTCCTGACCGCACAGCAGGTTCATCGAGCAGCCAAGCCACTGGTCCATGATGTAGCCGATGGGCGCGCCACCGCGTGGCATCAGGAAGTAGATCAGTTTGGTGAAGTAGGCCGGCTTCATGCCCTTGATCACCTTTCGATGGTACAGCTTGGCGAAGGCGTCGAAAGCCTGCGATCGCGACAGCTCGCCAGCCCGGATTGCCGAGGCGACTTCGATCCAAGCGTCCACGGGTTGGCGGAACAGATGGTCGCGGTTGCCGCGGTTCATGCCGCCCCAGGCGAGGATCGCGACGCACAGTTCGAGAGTGCAGATTTCGGGATCGGCCTGCATGGCGATCAGACGCGTGCGATTGATCGCTCCTGAAATCTGGATTTTGTCAATCGACGGGCGAGAGGCAGGGCCGCCGGCGTACCAGGCGATCGGCTCCCAACCTTCTGTTTGTTCCCCTTCGGCAAAGGCCGCCGGTTTGGGGTGCAGCTCACGGAATGTACGAAGCTGGATCTCGTCGAATAGGGTCGAAGGGGGTGTTTCAAACATGAGGATCTCCGTCGCATGGAAGCGCAGCCGGCTCGCCCGAATTTGCGGATACAAGAGGGCGGTGAGACTACGATATCTCGCTAGGGAAACCTGGACCCCCTCGTCTCGCAGGTCGATCCGGGTAATCTCCGGTCTTACAGAAGGTTAACGCACCTGACGGACCTGTTCACATCCGGATCCGCGTCCCCTCCACATGCCGGAACGCGCGTTCGCGGCAAGTGAGGAGGATGACCTGCATACGCTGCGAGGCTTCGAGGATCAGGTCGGTCATACCGTCCAGGCGCACATCGTCGGAGTAGACCAGCGGATCGTCGAGGATCAGCGAAACCGGGCGGCCTTCTTCCAGCAGCATGTCGGCAAAGGCGAGGCGGGTGAGGATCGCCAGCTGCTCCTGCGTACCGCGCGAGAGTTGCTCGCAAGGCTCGTCCATGCCGGCGCGGCGGATGGTGGAGAGGCTCAGGTCGTCCGCAAAAGCCGCCTCGCTGCCGGGCAGGACGCGACCGATATACCTAGAGGCGCGCGCCGCGACAGGGCCGGTGATGGTGCGCGCTGTCTCTGTCGCGGCCCCTGCCAGAGTGTCGCGCAGCAGGCGCAGGGTCTCGGCCTCTTCCTCCATGCGGACCAGAGCGGCGCGCGCAGCCTCGTCCTCGTCGCGGGCGAGCGCGACCTGCTCGGCCAAGCCCTTGCCGCCATCGCTCTCGATCTGCGCTTCGAGCCGGGCGATCCGGGTCAAGAGGGCGCTCTTGCTTTCTTCTGCGGCGCGGCGGCGGGCGTCGAGCTTGTTGATCTGGCGACGCAGCGCATCCTCGTCGAAGGCGCGCACGTTCGCTTCGGCGCTGACCAGCGCCACGGCCGCGCTGGCGTTCGCCTCCCGAGCCTCGGCGAGGGCAGCGGTGACTCCGGCGAAGTCCGGATGCGCGTGCTGCGTCGCGATCTCTTCCGCTACGCGCGTCAGGTCGCTGTCGGCAGTCTGCTGTTCGACGATGAGCGGCGTTTCCGCCTTCTCCGCATAGCGCAAGTCCTGTTCCGCCTGGCGCAGGCGTGCTTCGGCGCGGGTGTACGCCGTCTCCGCCGCGTCGAGCGCCACCTCCATTTCGGCGAGCGGCCGGGCGGGGGAGGGGGCCGCGACCGATGGCTGGGGGTGCGCCGCGACGAAGGCGGTCAGCGCCGCACTGCCGGCTTCCAAATCGAGCTCGGGATCTGCCGGGGTCAGGGCGGCGAGGCGTATAGCCAGGGTGTCGAGCGTACGTTGCGCCTCACGTGCCGCATCGTTGCGGCGCTGCGCATCGGCGAGGGTGTCGAGCTGCCACTGCATCAGCATCGCCGCGCGGCGCGATGTCGCGGCATCGAGTGCGGCCTGGGCGCCGGCGAGCGCTTGCGAAGGGCGCAGCACAAGCTCGCTGCCGCCGGGCAGGCCGATCCGCGTCTCGCGCGTGAGCGTCCATTCGCCCTGCGCCATCGGCGTGCCGTCGCGGGTAACGGCGTCAGCACTGCCGACCAGTTCGACGCGGGTGCCGTCCGCCTCGAGCAGGGTGCGGTGGCGGACCACCTCGCGCTCCGCGGCGGCGAGATCTTCGAGAACCTCGTCGGGCACCGCCGCACCGAGCGTTGCCGCAAGGGTGGGGCGGTCCACTTCGAGGTCGCGCACCTGCGCATGGCGGGCATGGGCTGCGGCGATGCCTGCCCGCCGTCGATCCTCCAGCGCCTGCGCGCGCGCCTGGGCAAGGGCCGTGCGGGCAGCGTCGCGCGCTGCCAGGGCCTGCGCCAGCTCCGTGCGCGCCTCGCTGGTCCTGGCATGCTCAGAGTGTAGTTCGGCGGCAAGCGCTTGGCGTGCGTTCACTGCTTCGTCCCGCCGGGCCTGAGCTGCCGCCTGGCGCTCCAGAGCGGCACCATGCCGGTTCGAAAGGTCCTCAAGCCCTGCGAGCCGCGCGCCTGTCGCGGCCGCTTCGGCCCGGCGCGTGGTGAGCTGCTGCGCGGCACCGCGTGCGGTTTCCAGCTTCGCGACGAGGTCGGCCCGCTGTGCACTGTCCTGGCCATCGTCGAGCTCGCGCCGCAAGGTCTGCAGGCTCTGCCGCGTCTGTTCGAGATCGGTGAAGGCGGCTTCGAGCGCCTCCTCGCGCTGCTGTGCCGTGGTGAGCGCGGCGGCCGCCTCGGCGACGCGCGCGCGGGTGGCGGAGAGGCGTCCCGTGGCTGCCCCGCTGCGCGCGGTGTAGTAGTTGAGGTACTGCGCTTCGATCCGGGCGCTGACCCGATCGAACGCGGCGCTGCCCACTATCGCTCCGGCTTCCCCCTCCAGCGTCGCGCCGATCAGGTCGCGCACGGTTCCGCACGGGGCCTTGAGCGTCAGGCCGTCCATCTGCGCCACCCAGAGCATGCCCAAGGCGCCATGCAGGTCCTTCTCGAAGCTGGACCCTTGCGCGCCCGTTTCGAACCCGAGGAGCGCCTGGAGTGCCTGTTCGGCAGCGTCGCCCTGGTGGCGACCCTGCGGGCCGGACAAGTCGATCGTCGGCGACCTGAGGAAGCGCTTTGTGAGCGACCAGGGCGCACCACCGATCTCGAAGTCCAGGGTGACTTGCGGCCCGACGTTGTCACCGGTGGGCTGGAACGACGAGATCAGCCGCGTCTTCGAGCCATGCTTCAGGAACAGCGCCGCGCGCACCGCGTCGAGCAGGGTGGACTTGCCGGTTTCGTTGGGTTCGATGACGATGTTGAGGCCGCTGGTGAGGCCGGCGATCTCGTGAGGCTGGCGGAACTTGCGAAAGTTTTCCAGCGCGATGCGGCGCAGCTGCAAGCTCATGCGGCGTCTCCTCCATGCGCGGCATCGTCGCGGATGGCTTCCACGAACAAGCGTTCCAGCGCACGCCGGGCGCGCTGGGCGTCGGCGCCGCCAGCCTCGACCCGGGTGCGCAGCATCGCCGCAGCCCGCCCGATCATGCCCTCGGCCGACAAGGTGGCGAGATCCTCGGGCGTCGGCCGGACCACCATGTCGGCATCGCGGACATCGAGGTAGCGCAAGCGGTGCGCGAGATCGCTCTCGATCCGCGCCATGATCGCGGCGCGGTCGGTTAGCGGGACGATCCCGGCGAGCGAGAGGCGCAGCAGCGTGGCGGCGGGCCCGCAGGCGTCGAGCAGATCGTTGCACAAGGCTGCGAAGCCCGTTGCATCGGCTACGGCCCACTCGTGCGTCAGCCAGCGGAAGCTTCCGGTCGCGAGCGGCGTCACCGCCGGGTCTGCGCCTTGTGTGATGTCGACCAGCAGCGCTTGTCCCGGTGCCTCGCGTCCAGCCTTGAAGTCGTCGGTCTCGGGCGTTCCGGCGTACCAGGTCCGGAGATCGACCTGCAGCGTGCCATGCCAATCGCCGAGCGCCAGATAGTCGAGCCGCGACACACTGGCGCGGTCCGGCGCGATGAGGTTCTTGGTGTCGCCCTGGCTGCCGAAGCCGCGGATCGAGCCGTGCGCCAGGCCGATGCGCAAGGCGCCGGCGGGCGTCTCCATTCGGCCGAACGCCTCGGTCGGATCATCGAGCGTGTGGCGGTGGAGCAGGGGCGCGGGGAGCAGCCAGGCATCATCGGCGAGCGCAAGCGCCTCGGCTTGCGCCAGCACGGTGACGTTGGCGGCACCGCGGCGGCGCACGCGATCCCACAGGCCGCCGTTGCGGGCGAAGTCGTGATTGCCGGGCAACAGCCACCAGCGGCAGGGATGGCGCTCCATGCGGGTGACGGCCTGGACGATGGTGCGCTCGTCCGGTCCTTCGGTGTCGAACACGTCGCCGGCGACGAGGACGTGGCGCGCTTGGTGCTGCGCGGCTGCCTTGCCGATGGTGTCGATCACGTCGAAGCGCGCCTCGCTCAACGCAGCGCGCGTGTCGGGGTCGAAGCGCCCGAACGGTTTGCCAAGCTGCCAGTCGGCGGTGTGGATGAAGCGCATGTGGGGTGTCCGGCGTTGTGTTCGGGCGGTTTAGTTCAGGGTAAACGCATCCGCTACGTCAGAACCGGTCGCCGCCGCCAAAGAGCCGGCGGAAGCGGTTTCGCTCCCGCCGGTAAAGGTGAAGCTCTTCGCTCGGCGAAGAAGCCTCGGGTCGCCTCGTGATCAGGGGTGTTTCCCCCGGGAAACTCGCAGGTCAGATCGTCGATGCGGCGATGCGCGTCGATCGGGGAAATACCCGGATGTGCGCCGGTCAAAGCCCCTCGCCGCGGCTGAGCGCGATGAGCTGGGCCAGGCCGTTGGTGCGGGTCTTGCCGACGATGGCGGCGCGGTGATCCTCGACGGTCCGAGCCGAGATCGCGAGCCGCTCGCCGATCTCCTTGTTCGAGTGTCCGCGCACCAGCAGATCGAAGACCTCGCGCTCGCGGCGGGTGAAGCTGGCGGTCACGGCGGCGATCCGGCGCTGGCGGGTGGACCAGGCCAGACCATCGCTGACGGCTGCCAGGAGGCGCGCCTCGTCGATCGGCTTCTCCAGGTAGTCCAGGCCCCCGTGGCGGCGCACCGCATCGACGGCATGGCTGGTGGTTGGCCAGGCGGTCATGAACACCAGCGCAACGGCAGGGTCGCGGGCGCGCAAGGCGTCGGCGAAGGCGAAGCCGTCCATCTCGCCCATCTGGATGTCGCTGACCACGCAGGCGAAGCGCGAGGCTGGCAGCGCTGCGAGCACATCTTGCGGAGCGACGAACGGGCTTGCCGAGATGCCGTGTCGTACTAGCAGGCGCGCGATCGTCGCGCCAAGATCCGCATCGTCGTCGAGCACGGCGACGAGGGAGAGGGGAGCAGGCGCGGTCTCGATCATGCCGGTGTTCCGATGAGCAGCGGCAAGGATATCACGAAGCGGACGGTGCCCGGATCGTCTTCTCGCCACAGTTGACCGCCGTGCGCCTCGACGATCGTGCGCGCGATGGTGAGGCCGATTCCCATGCCGGCGCTTTCGCGCGCTATGTGCGCCGCAGGATTGCGGACTTCGATGCGCAAATTCTCGCCATCCTCTTCCACCATCAGGCCGATGTCCTGGCCGTCACCTGCAGCGATCGCGTTGCGCAGGAGGTTCACGAGCGCCTGGGTCAGCTCAATTTCCTGCGCCTGTACCGCCAGCTCGAGCGGCACGGGCCCGCAATGAAGCTTCGCCCCTTGGCTACGCAGTTCGAAGCCGACAATCTGGCATGCCGTCTGGATCAGCATGGCGACGGGCAGCGCCGAGGGCTCGTCCACGTCGCGTCCGCCGAAGCGGCGCAGGCGGCGGACCAGTTCCGAGAGCGTGCGCGCCTTGCGGTCGACCAGCTCGGCACTTGTCGCGATGTCCTCGCCGAGTCCGGCCGTGGCGGAGCGCAAGTGCGCGGCCTCTATCGCGAGCGTGGTGAGTGGTTGGCTGATCTCGTGAATGACTGCCACCGACATCGCGCGCAGGGTCTTGAGCCGCTCGGCCTGGTAGAGAAGCCGGTTGCGCCGGTCTAGCGCACCGCGCGCGGTGGCTTGTGCGTCGGAGAAGCTGCCGGCCAGCCAGGTCACCAGCACCGCCGAAGCGATTCCCAGATGCAGCTCGAGACGGGTGCCATCGTCCAGCGTGCCGGCCGAGTAGGGGAGGAAGACCAGCGCCTGCGACAGGATCGCGAACCACGCTGCGGTCCGGCCATGGCGCAAGCCGATCCAGGCGCCGGCGAGCAAGCTGGGCGTGGTCTGCGCGCCAAGGCCGGCGCGCCACAAGGCGGCGGTCAGCAGCAGGCAGCCGCTCATGACGATGGCGTCTTCCAGGATCGGGCGCAGGCCCGGACGGGGCAGGGGTTTGCGCTCCTGCGTCCAGGCCACGCTGCCTAGCCAGAGCAGCGGCGGGGCCAGCACGAGGATGCCCAGCAGATCGCCGACCGCGAGGCTGGTCAGCGAGATCGCCACGTCAACACCACTGCGGTACCGTTCGGCCTCGGGTGGAAGCCAGGCCTCGAACGGGATGACCATCAGCGCATTGAGCGCGGGTGCGGCGATCGCCGCTACGCCGAAGATCATCGGCGGCAGCGCCAAGGTGCTGCTCCGCCCGCGTGAGACATCCCGCACCAGTGCCATGGCGATGCCGTACGTCAGCCCGGGCCGCGCGGCGCCGGTAATTCCCTGGAGGGCAGACCCATCACTCCACCCGATCGTGCCTGTCGCGATGTCGGTCGCGATCTCGGTCAGCACCAGCCACGGTGTAAGCCTGGGTCCGCGGCTCCACAGTACGGCAAACCGCAGACCTGCAGGCGGGTACCACAAGGAGAAGAACCCCGCGCCGCCCCACGGCCGCGCCGCCCAGTGCAACGCCGCGAAGCACAACGCGTAGAGCAGCAGCAGCCAGGCGTCCGTGCGGCACAGAGCGATCCGGGACAGCGGCTTGGCGTGCCATAAGCGCGAGACCGGAACCTTCATCATCCTGGACAGCCTGTGGCGGCATCGATCCGGCAGCGAAACCCGGATTATGCCCGGATGCCGTTGAGCGTTCATCGATTTTCTGAATCAGCGAGGCCGGTCTGATTCAAAATGCATGTTGGACCTTGCGTATCGGCAGGGCGCAGTCTCATGCCATGGACACGGCGGCACTTCTCGACATCCTCATGCGCCCGCAGGGTGGGAGCGTTACACTCGAAGCACGCGCTCCGGAGCGCAACCTTGCGCGAAGCTGGGCGATAAGCGCCGGACCTGATCTGCTGGGTTGGACAGTCGTGTCCTGGCGGTGGGGTCGGATCGGCAAGGCAGGGCAAGCACGTGCCAGCGCCTTTGCCGATCCTGCGGAGGCGCAGCGTTTCGCGCGGCACCTGCTGCTCCGTCGCGCACGTGCACCCCGGCGTATTGGGGTTCCCTACCGGGTGATATGCTGTGCCTGAGTAAGACGCGCTACACCACGAGGAAGGATGTCCGCGCCTGCCCGATGTCCTGGTCGGCAACCTGCAAGCGTGATCGGACCTGATAGTTGCCGCGCTTCATCGCGTTGGGCAGGGTAAAGGTCAGCTCGTTGTTCAGTTCGCCGCCGCTGTCGCCGACCGGCTTGGTGAAGGTCTTGGTGTCGCCGTCGGGCGTGGTGATCTCGAACACCTCGCGGATCGGTGTCGCCGGTGCGTTGGCAGGCAGCGCCACCACCATGGAGTCCTGGATCGTGATCTGCTGGCCAAGCTGATAGCTCGGCCGCGCCGTGGCACTGGTATACGACAGCAAGGTCGGCTGCGTGACCGCCCCCAGGCGCGAGCGGCCATCCTGCAGCACCTGATCGTTGCTGCGCTGGCGGGTGACGCGCGAGTTGACCGCGACGCAGCCGATGCTGGCGACTGCCGCGCCCAGGGCGCCGCCGATCGCGAGACCCCTGCCCGTCTTCTTGCTGGCCAGCCCACCGATCAGCGCGCCCAGGACCGCGCCGGCGACAGCAGCGTCTTTGGCCTTGCAGGATTTGCCCCCACCTTCATCCGAGCCGCTGGCCATCGCCGGTGACACTTGCGTCAGGCTGAGTGCGGCGGCGAGGCACAGAGCGGCTTTCTTGCGGTGCATTGGATGGTTCCCCCTCGTTGTCGGTAATGATCTCATTGCGCGTTCCAGTCAGACGCCAGCGCCTCGCGTCGGCGGGCGGCGATTGTGCGCAGCATGGCGGCTGCATCGATTTGCCCCGGCTGCAGGCGCAGTACGGTGCGTGCATTCGCCTCCGCACAGTCGAAGTTCTGACGTCCCATGCAGTCGCGCGCTTCGGCCAGCGTCTGCGCGGCCAGGTCGCTCACGCGCGTGTCGGGGCTCGGCTGTGCAAGCGGGCTGGGCGAGGCATAGGTCGGAGCATAAGCAGCCGCATAAGCGGGCGAAGGCGTGGGCTCGGGCTGAGCAGGCTGCGCGTTCATCTGCGTATCGGCAGCGAGTTCTGCGCTTTCGGTCGGCATCTCGGCAGGCGCCTGCTCGTCGAGCTGCGGTTGTGGATCGGCCGTCACTGGCGCTTCCAGAATCGGCGCGTCCTCCATGCTGTCCGCTGCTGCGACTTGCGGGGCGGGTTCGACCGTCCGATCGGGTGACAGGTAGCTGGCGGTGGAGACCGTCAACGCGGCCACGCCGGCAAGAACAAGGCTCCCTCGCCACAGCCGCGCCGGGCTGAACCGATGCGCCTGCATCTCGTCCAGCTCGGCCGCGACGTCGAGAGTACTGCCGGCGCTGTGTGCCTCCAGAGCCCGCGAGCGCAGCGCCTGCCGGGTGGAGAGCAGCCGCCAGCGGTTCAGAACGGCACCGAAAAGCGCGGTACCCGTGGCGGCGAACAAGCCCACCGCTCCGGCCTGGGCGATCGGTGCGAGCGAAGGATCCACGTTCGCGCCCGCGATCACGGCGCCGAGCGTGGCCACGCCGATCCCGCCGGCAACATAGAACGGCACGCGCGCCTGGCGCTGCTGCTCGGCATCGTGCGGCCTGCTGCCGATGATGCGGCCGGTGTCCTGCCCATCCATGATGATGGTGAAGCGCTCGACGCCATATTCGTAAGACAGCAGCCACACCGGCACCAGCATCGAACCGACCGTGTTGAACCGGTACGTGAACGAGCTGCGCACGTCGCGGACATGGCTGCCGGTGATCTGGCCTTGCACGGCATGGTCGACCCGGTTGCTCAGGCGGGCACCACAGCGACGCTTGAACAGGCCGTCCTGATCGATGTCGGCTTCGTGCATCTCCATCATGAAGCCGAGCGACAGGCGCTCGTCGTAGGGTTTGGCCTGCTGGATACCCGCCTCTTCGACGAAGCTCTTGAACTCGGACGGCAAGTGACGGCTCGCGCAGGCGAGATAGGCGAAGGTGTCGTGCGCGCGGCCGCTGACCGGGTGATAGTCGATGTGGGTCCGCGTCTCGTTGCACAGCTTACCATTGCGCTCGACCAGCACCGTCTCGCGCCGCTCGGTGCCGACCTGGGCCGACCAGTCGGCTGAGAAATTGCCGTTGTAGGCGAGGCAGGGCACGAACAGGCCGCGGTTGTCGGCAAAGTCCGCCTGTGCGAGCACGTCAACCGGAATGTAGTCGCCCGTCACCAGCCAGCGCAGCGCGGACGCGCGGAACGTCTCACCGTCGGTGCGGAACGGAACCATGCCATCGGGCTCGACCACCCGCACACGGCGGCTGTCCTCCAGGTCGAGCGCGTGGCCGCAGAAGTTGCAGTTCACTTCCTGCAGGGCGGCGTCGAACGCGAGGTCCGCCCCGCACTTGTCGCAGGTGATCGCGGCGGCGGTGGTGAGACCGTCGTTCAAGTCTTCCATGAGCATGTCGGTCAGTCCTGCAGAAGGGTGGCCAGGCGGTTGGCAATGGTGGCGAGATCGTCCTCGTTCGCGTGTCCGGTCGATTGCGTCCGAGCGAGTGTTGCGCGCAGCCGCGCCGTCTCGGCGGCGATCTCGTGGCGCGCTAATGCGGTAGCGCTGATCTCACCGCGGCGCAGACGGCGCGACAGGCGCTCAAGGCGCGTCGTAAGCGGGCAGGTGCGCGCCATCGCCAGCTGACCCAAAACGGCTTCGACCAGAACTGCGATCGAACGCACCGTGCTTTCGTCGGGAGCGACTGCCAGCGGGGCTGGGCGGCCTTCGGGTAAAGCCTGGCGCGCCCGTGCCAGCAGGACCTGAAGGCCCAGGAACAGGCCGAGTGCGACGAGGTCGATCATCAGGACTGCGCTCTGCGCCACCCGGTCGACAAGGGCGTACCAAATCACTCCAAGCACAAAAGCGACGGTCGAGATGGTCGTAGCGGCAAGCACAGCCGGCCATGCAGAGCGTGCCCGATCGCTGTATCCCGGAACGAAACCGCCGGCGAGGAACACGTTGAGAAGCGCCAGCGTCGCCGTCTGGCGCACGTCCAGCATGTCCGCTCCGCCGGCCAGCAAAAGCGCGCCGCCATTGAGCGTGATGGCAGCGATGACCCAGACGAGCAGCGCGGTCCTCATCGTCCGTTCTCCAGCACTGAGGCTTTTTGCGCAGCGAACTCCTCGGCGGTGAGGACGCCCTCGTCAAGCAGCGCCTTGAGCTCGCGCAGCAGAGCGATGCGGCCGCGTGTGCGATCTTCTTCGCTCATTGCCGAGCCGAGGCTGCTTTGCCCCACTGCGTTGCCGGCGATCACGCCGATCGCCCGTCCCAGCGGGAGCCCGGCGCCAAGGCCCAGCCCCGCGCCGATCATCGCCCCGGCCGCGCCACCGTCGCTCGCAGCCGCCGCCGCCTCGATCGCGTCGAAGCTGCGTTCCTGCTGATAGTTGAAGCCCAGGATGCCCATCTCGGCCTTGCGCGCCATGGCGGTCTTGACCCGCACGACGGTGGGATCATCCTCGGGCACGTTGATCGAGTTGACGTAGAAGTTGACGACGCGCAGGCCGAAACGAGCCAGTTCGGCGCTGATCGCGACATGGGCGGCATCGGCGACGTCGCGCAGCATGCCGCCAAGCTGAAAGGCGTTGACCGTTCCGTCCTGCACCAGTCCGGCAATGGCGGTCTTCACCGCGTCATTGATCGAGCCGCGAAAATACTCGGCGACTTCGCGGTGCGAGAAGCCGCGCATGGTACCGACCAGCGAGGTCAGGAACTCCTTCGCGTCAGAGACCTGCACACCCATCTGCCCGAACGAGCGGATCGGCAGGAATACGCCCAGGCCCGGGTCCATGATCTGCAATGGATCTACGGTGCCCCACTTCAAGTCGAGCGAAACCGCCTTGTTGACGAACCAGACCTCCGCCGTGAACGGCGAGCGTCCTCCGTATGGAATACGATAGAGCGAGGTCAGAACCGGCATGTTCTCGGTCGAGAGCACGTGCCGACCGGGACCATAGGGTCCGTCGATGGCGCCGCTGCGAAAGAGATACGCCTCCTGCGCCTCGTTGACGACGAGGCTGGAGAGCGTGTTGAGTTCTTCGTTCGGGAACTTCCAAGCCAGCACCGAGGCCGGACCGTTCCATTTGACTACGCTGGCGAGCGCCATTGCCATGCCCCACAGGCGAGATGGCAACCGCCGCAAGCCCCCCTTGGAGCGAGCCATCGTCGAACCGCAGCAAGTACGTGGCAGTCATGGCTGCGCCTATCCGGGAAATATCCGGAGGTCTTTCAAAGTACTAACAAAGTCTTACGTGCTTGTGAGGCAGTTTCGGAGCGCTATGGCTTCGGTCAGATGGCGGTCATCAGCAGCAGCGGCGCCTCTTGTTCTTCGCGCGCCGCCCCCAGCCAGTCACGCGCAAGCATGCCCTGCGATTCTAAAGCCAACAGCGGCGAAGCGCGCGTAGCCGCGACCGCCTCACGAGCTCGCAGTGTGGTCGCGGCTGATCGCGCGTGCGTGGAGGCAAGAGCCAACGCCTCGCCGGCAGCGTCGCTACCAGGAGCCGCCTGCCACTGCGAGGATTCCAGCCACGCGCGGGCCAGATCGGCTGCGCCGATGCGGCCCGTCATCTGCTCCATTCTCGCCGCATCGTCGCGCGCAACCTGAACGGCCGCCTGTGTCTCGCCTGCAAGCGCCAGGGCGCCGATCCGCATGCCCGATGCCATGGCAAATGCATCCAGCAGCGGAGTAGCCTCGATGACCGTGTCCGCCCGTGCATCGAGCAGGCGACGCGCCCGGCCCGCGAAGAACGTGCTGAGGCGGTCGACCTCGTCCGCATCATGCTGCCAGCCCAGGGCCGCCCTGTCCCCACTCATGCTCCAGCGCATGTCGATGCGCTCTGCAAGCCCGCGCAGACGATCGAACATGTCGTCCAGCTTCTCCGTTCGATCGCGCGCGAACTCGTCGAGCAGCCGGTCAAGCTTGCCATCCAAGACCCGCACATCCTCACGCACGCGATCGATCTTCTTGCTCATCACCGCAAAGCCGACCGCGGTGACGCCGATCCCCGCTGCGCCCAGTGCCAGGTTCGCGATCTGCAGCTCGTTGAGTACTGCCAAGCTCTGCTGCACGGCAGAGATCCCGGTCTTGATCTGCTCGTTTTGCAAGATCTGGACGCCGGCGCTCACCAGCTGGAGCGGTGCGGCCGGGCCAGCGTTCACCAGCGCTGCGACTTTCGACAGCGCACTCGTTTCCTGCAGGAAGCCGGCGATCTGCCCATTCGAGACGTTGCGAATGACCGACCCATAGACGTCCAGTTGGCCGCTGCGGATGCCCGCCTGCAGCGCTGCTGGGATCTCCCGCAGGAACACGTCCGCAATCACGCGATGATCTCCATGGCTTCGTCACTGGTACGATCTACTGTATCGAGCAGTTGCGCCAGATACGGTCGTGGGGAAGGGGCGGTGAGAGCTGGCCCAAGCCACACGCGCGACAGTTCGGCGCGCGCGGCCACGCGAAATCTCTCGTAAAAACCGGCACGCTCGCCCAGTTCTCGTCCGAGCCGCGTCATGGCCTGTTCCGCACCTTGGCGCAGCGCCTCTGGAACCACGCTAGTGGCACCTTCGAGTGACAGACGGCTTGTGACCGATCCAACCGTGCCCGATGTTCTGCGCAGCCAGGCAGGTGCAATCCAACCGGTCGGCGCAATCACCTCGTCTTGGGGAAGCACCGGGCGATCTCTGATCAACGCGAAGCGCAATGCGAGCTTTTCCAGGCGAGGATCAATCTGCCGCAAAGCCCGCGCGTGGTCGTTGAACCAGTCATCGGCCATTGGTGTCACCTGCGCGCGCATGATCGGCCTGATCATGTCACGTGCAAACGCTTCTGTCCTGACGACCGAACCCGGCCCTACGATCGACTGCATCTGCTCCTCGAGCAATTGCATGGCACACCGGCTTGCTGCGTGCAGCGCGGCAATTGCCGTAAGTGCAGCCGCGTCGCGCCATTCGCGCACTGCAGCGCGATTAGCGCCTACTTCGAGATGCGGCATGTTCATCGGGTCAGATGGGCGAGATCACGTCGCGGTGTCCATCCGTAATGTGCGATCTTGTATGTTGATCAAGGCTTCGGCCTGGGTGACTCGTGCGGTCAGCCGCGGCAAGCGGATCCGCTTTGATGCAAGGGCACGCGCCTCGAGCTTCTGCAGTGGTGGACTTTGGTGGATAGCGGCCCGTCCGCTCTCGGGAGGCGTGCGCGAGAGAGCGGACGTTCGTTCAGGGAGCAGGGCAGGGATCTCGAACGCCTTCGGGTGGTGGATTACGGCCCGGCCGCTTTCGAGCGCTACGTCGACCTTAGCAGCCGTTCGTTCAGATCACCTATAAATCTGCCGCAGCTAATGACTAGCCTTACCGATCTCCGGGTCAGCGCAGAGCCACTAACTGAAATACTATCGGCCATTCACAACTGAGATGGCCGATCGTTGACCCAAGGGTGGAACGTAGCCATCAAGTAAGCCATCAGCGCACGGTCTGTAAGTTGCGTTTGTAACGGAGCGCTGTATCCCTCAGCGTGAGCGAAGGAGGCGAGCATCGGCGGCGAACTGAAGGTTGGACTTCGTCGCTGGCCGTGAGCATATTTCCCCCCTATGGAAGATCGTGCGCAGGCGGGGGCGGGCAAGTTCCTCATCGGGGTGACTGGCGCGCAGGGGGTCGGCAAGTCGACCTTCTGCCAGGCGCTTCGGAATCGCTTGGCCGAGGAGGGGCCAGTGATACTCCTCGACGGGCTCGGGGATCGGTTGAAGTTGGCCGGCGTGCCGTTGGGGCGTCATTCCGACGCCGCTACGATTGCGGCGGTGTTCGCCGCCCATCTCGATCGAGAGACGGAGGCCGGGCCTGGGCTGGCCATCCTTGACCGATGCCTGGTCGACGCGCTCGCCTATCCACGCGAGACGCAGGAGATGCTGTTCGACGCTCATGCCCGAGCCTTCGCCTTCTTTGGCGGGGTGCCGACGCGCGGCATCTACGATAACATGAAGACGGCGATGACGAGCGTTTTCACCGGCAAGGAGCGGGTCTTCAACCGACGCTTCCTGGTCATGGCCAGCCACTACATGGTCGAGCCGACAGCCTGCTCTCCCGCAGCCGGTTGGGAAAAGGGTCAGGTCGAAAACCAGGTGCAAACGGGGGTCATCGCAGAATGTCTTTCTGAGCGTACGTTAAGGGCGGATGGCTGATCCCGTGGTCCGCAGCGGCCTGAACCGCTCGCGGTGTTTGTCGATCTCGCTCCACAGATAGTCGCCGGTAAGGCTGATATGCTCCCAGCCCAGCGGGGTGACATGGGCGAGCAGGGTATTGGGCACTTCGATGCCGCGCTCGCGCAGGTGGCGGGCGGCGCGGTCGAGATAGACGGTGTTCCACAGGATAATGGCCGACACGATGAGGTTGAGACCGGAGGCGCGGTGCCGCTGGTTCTCGAAGGTGCGGTCCCGCAGTTCGCCGAGCCGGTTGAAGAAGACGGCGCGGGCGAGCGCGTTGCGAGCCTCGCCCTTGTTGAGGTTGGCGTTGGTGCGGCGACGCAGATCGACATCGTCGAGCCAGTCGAGCATGAACAGGGTGCGCTCGACCCGCCCGATCTCGCGGAGCGCGCGGGCGACGGGGTTCTGGCGCGGATAGCCGGCGAGCTTGCGCAGCATCACCGATGCGCGGACGGTGCCGGCACGGATCGAGGCGGCAAGCCGCAGCGTCTCGTCCCAGTCCTCATCGATGGCACGAAGGTTTACCGGACCGGCGACGAGCAGTCGCAGCGTCGGCCAGGGTGCAAGATCGCTCATGGCGTAGAGGCGGCGTTCGCCAAGGTCGCGGATGCGGGGCGCGAAGCGGAAGCCGAGCAAGTGGCACAGACCGAAGACGTGATCGACGGCGCCGGCGGTGTCGGTCGCATGTTCGCGGATCGCAATCCCGCTTTCATGGTCGAGCAACCCGTCGATGACGTGTGGGGCCTCGCCGACATTGGCGGCGATGACCTTGCTGTGGAAGGGCGCGAAGCGGTCGGAGATGTGGGTGTAGAACAGCACGCCCGGCTCGCTGCCATAGCGGGCGTTGTGGTCGGCGCGCGCCTCGCCGCGCCCGCCGGCACGGAAGAACTGCCCGTCCGAGGATGAGGTGTCGCCCGACCCCCACAGCCGGCTGAGCGGATGGGCGTGGTGATGGTCGACAATCGCGGCGAGCGCGCCGGCATAGGTTTCGTCGCGGATGTGCCATTCGGCGGTCCACAGCAGCCGGGCATGGGTCAGCCCGCGCGAGCTTTCCGCCATGCGGGCCAGACCGAGGTTGGTGCCATCGGCGAGGATCGCACCCATCAGCGCGGACTGGTCACTCGCGGGTGAACCGGTGCGGGTATGAACGAAGCGGTCGGCGAAGCCGGTCCATGCCGAGACTTCGGCCAGCAGGTCCGTGATCCGGATGCGCGGCAGCAGGCCATAGAGGCGGGCCTTCAGTTCCTCCGCCTCATCGGGCGTAGAGCGCCGCAACGGTGAGATGGTCATGCGGCCGTCCTCGATCGCGGCGTCGGGCAGCGTTCCCTTGGCTGCGGCACGCTCCACCTCGCCCATGCGCTGGCGCAGCCGGTCGCGGTGCGCGGCGATCCAGTCGGATGCGGTGCCGCTCACCGCCAAGCCGAGCTGCCCTTCGGCACGCATGGTCGCGAAGGCCGGGGCTGGCAGAAGATAATCGTCGAGCGTGCGATAGGCGCGGCTGCCATCCACCCAGATCGCTCCGGAGGCGAGCCGGTCGCGTAGATGGACCAGCACCGCGATCTCCCAAGCGCGCCGGTTGAATGCACCATCGGTCGGCATGACGATGCGATGCCATTTGGGCTTGAGGAACGACACAGGCGCCTTGCGCGGCAGGATCGTGCGGCCGTCCGCATAAAAGGTGCGGAGCAGTTCGACCGCGCCGAGCAGCGGATCACCGGTACGGGCGGTCCGGAAGCGGAACGCGGCGAGGAAAGTCGGCAGGAAGCGGCGAACCGCCGGATAGCGTTCCACCACCTCGTCAAGGCCGTCCTCGCCGGGGCGGGTCAGTTCCTCGGCTGCGCGCAGGCTCTGTTCGAGCGCCTGCCATCCGATCCGTTCATCGACGATCGCCTTCAGGTTGCCGGCACCGGGCGCTTCGGGTCAGTCGCGTATCCATGCCAGAGCCGAACGGGTGGGTGTTCCCCCGATCCGCAGCAGTGCATCGAGCCGCTCTACCCGATCCGGTGTCAGGTCGCGGCCGAGCCGGGCGAACGCCTGCCGCCTCGCTTCCGCGCGGGCGACCAGCGCGATGCGTTCGAGGACGGCCGGCACCGGCAGCACGACACCCGCCCCGCGCAGCCGTTCGACCATGGCCGCGACGATGGCATCGCAGCGGTCGGTGGATGCGGCCACCTCGCTGGCGGTTGCAAAGACCATCCCGCGATCGGCGCGCTCGAAGGTACGGAGGCCGAGCCTGCGTTCGATCGCGGCACGATGCTCACGCAACGTCGTGTCGCGTGCGGCATAGTCGGCGAAGGCGTCGGGAGCGCAGCCGATTTGCGCGGCCAGCACCGCGAGCATCGCCGTAGGCGGTGCTTCCGGGTTCGAGCGCCCGGCCGGGATGGTGGAGATAGCCGAGCTGGACCGCATAGCCGATCCGGTTGGCGGCGCGCCTGCGCCGGAACACCTCGACCAGATCGTCCGGGCCAAGGGTGTACAGCCGCTCGATCTCGGCCGGGTCCGATGGCGGATCGAACAGCGCGGCGCGCTGTGCCGGCGACAGGATTTGCGCGACCATCTTGACCCTGTCCTCCCTGCTGTCACACAATCACGGCGTGATGACGTTGATGCGACATAGCCGGAGTGACTGGTTAAGTGACAGGAAGGCGTTGCTTTGCGGCGCTGCCTTCATCTGTCACGTGGACGCTCGTTAAAGTGACGGCGCTGATCGGCTATGCGCGGGTGTCGAAAGCGGACGGCAGCCAGGTCATCGATCTGCAGCGCGACGCATTGGCGAAGGCCGGGGTCGATCTGGAACGTCACCTCTATACCGACGCCGCATCAGGGAAGCGTGACGACCGGCCGGGGCTGGAGGCATGTATCAAGGCGCTGCGCCACGGCGATACGCTGGTGGTGTGGAAGCTCGACCGGTTGGGGCGCGACCTGCGCCACCTCGTCAACCTGGTCGGTGACCTGACGAAGCGCGGCATTGGGCTGAAGGTGCTCGCCGGCGAGGGCGCGTCGATCGATACCACCACCGCCAACGGTCGCCTCGTCTTCGCGATCTTCGCCGGGCTGGCCGAATTCGAGCGCGAGCTGATCGTCGAGCGCACCAAGGCGGGCCTCGCCGCGGCCCGTGCCCGCGGGCGGACCGGCGGTCGCCCGTTCAAGATGACACCGGCCAAGCTGCGCCTCGCCCAAGCGGCGATGGGCAAGCCCGAAACCAAGGTCGCCGAGCTGTGCGCCGAACTCGGCATCACCCGCCAGACGCTCTACCGCTTCGTCGGGCCGAAGGGCGAGCTGCGCAATGATGGCCAGCGACTGCTGGACCGGCGCAAGGCGAAATGAACCGCCTGTTCCGTCAGGACCGGCTGATCGCCTCGAACACGATCCGGGCGACGTTCGCGGGCTGGCACGACCGCGTGATCGCCACGCTCATGGTGCTGGCTGCATTGGCCGTCGCCCATGCGTGGGTCGCCGACCGTCCCTGGAGGGTTGCGGCGTGGACGGCGTTCGGTGCGGGCATGCTGATCGGCATCGGGGTGGAACGCCTTGTCGGGGGGCGTCTTGCTTTCCATGCGTTCGACGGGTTGCTTGCGGCCGACGCCCTGCACCCGCAGACCCGCCGACGCTACATGACGGCATGGCATGGCGTCGGACTGACGCTGCTGGCCGTGACGACCCTGATCGTGCGCCCCTCGCTGCTGGTCATCAGCGTGCCCGCCTATCTCGCCGGCGTGTTGATCGCCGGACTGACCGGTGGCGTCAGGATGCCGAAGCGGATCGCTGGTACGGCGCGACCGGGATGGACGCTCCGGGCATGGTTGCATCGCCCCATCGCCGGGGTAACGGCTGCGACGGTCCTGCTCCTGCTGCTGTTGCCGGCCCGCACGCTGGGCACGAACGCGCTGATGGCGGTGGTCGGCATAGCCTCGATGCTGCTCACCCTGACGCTGACCAGCGTCGATGACGCCGTCGTCCGCTTCATGACGATCGCCGGACACGGATCGCGGCGCATTGTCGTTCACCACGGCAAGGGGATCGCGACCTTCCTTGCCGTGTCGGTGCCCGGATGCTGGATCATACTGGGGCCGGTCGCGGCCGGCATCGCCGCTGCCGCCTGCGTCGGCATTCTGTTGCTCCTGACGCTGCGCATCCTCGCCTATCGGCTGCATACCAAGCGGTTCGCCGATGTCCTCGTGTCCATCCTCGCAGGATTGCTCGCGCTGGCCGCCTATTCGATGCCGGTGGCCTTGCCCGTCATCGCGCTCGCGATGCTCTGGCAGCTGCAACGCCGCGGGCGGACGAAGACATGGCTGCTGGCATGAGCCTCTTCGTCGAGCTGACAGGCGCAGCTGTCGAGCGAAGCGGACAGCGCGTCGTGCAGGACGTCGATCTGACCGTCGCACCCGGATCGTGGTTCGGCCTCATCGGCGCTAACGGATCGGGCAAGACCAGTCTGCTCAGGGCGCTTGCCGGCCGACTGCCCTTCGCCGGCGGATCATGCCGGATCGGTGCTGAGGAGTTGGTCGAGGATCGTGCCGCTCGCGCTCTGCGCTTCGGCTTCTCTCCTCCTGCGGATAAGCTGCCGGATGCCTTGCGTGGACGCGATGTTCTCGAACTCGTCGGCGGAAGCATTGATGATGTCCGCGCCCGCCTGGGAAAGCTGCATGAAGCGCTGGGCCTGGCTCCGCTGCTGGACCGCTGGATCGGCGACCGCTCCGCGGGCATGCGACAACGGATCGCCATCGCCGCGGCCTTCGTGGGCGGTCACTCCCTCGTGATCCTCGATGAGCCGTTCAATTGGCTCGATCCCGTCGCGATCTTCGACCTTTGCGAGGTTCTGCGCGACATAGTTGATAGCGCCCTGAAGCTCATCAC
>NZ_CAXYKL010000212.1:0-4963 GCF_964277725.1 uncultured Novosphingobium sp.
TAGCGAAAGATCCTTGCTATTCCGTTAGGCAGGTAGGAAGCCGGTTGGCGTGACGAACGCGGAGGGCGGCATGGTTGCGCCAACCGCGCATCAGAAAGTGCGCCTCACTCCGATCGTGAGAGGAGGCGATCCAGTTCGGCCATGGCGGCATCGAACTCGGCGATCGCCAGAGCGGGCAGGGCAGGGGCCTCCGCCGCGTAGGCTGGTTCTTCGGCGGTGGGTGACATGGTCGCGCGCAGGGAGACCTTGCCCTTCTCCGTCACTCTCTCTGCCAACCCGGAAGCGGTGAGGGCATCGCTCACCGCGTAAGTGCCGCGCCGGCTGATCCCGAATGCGATGGTCATTTGATCAAGGCCAAGCGGCGCGAAGCCGGCGAGCATCATCCACACTTGCGGCGCGCGCGCGCTGGAACGCAGATGCGAAAACCGCGCTCGCATCAAGCTGGCGGCGGTCCGCGCGTCTTGGATGAGGCCCGCCATCGCAACGGCGCTGGCCTCCAGCGCCTTTACCGCAATCGCATCGTGCCGCCCACCCTCTGCTGGCCGCAGGGCTTCTGCGCGGATCGCGCCCGGCATCGGCAAGGCGGGGCGCAAGATGCCGGCGGACGTCAGAATGGAGCCCAGCGCCAAATCCACCGCCCATAGCGGCGTGGGGGGAGCGGGCTGGTCGACCGCAATATCCCGGCCGGAAATTCCCAACATGCGCGCACCCTGCTCCAACGGTGCGAACATCTGGTCCGCCGCCAACAGCGCGTTAAGCGCGATCAGTGCCTTGATTGGCAGAGGACTTTCATCCGGCCGATCGGCCTGGACAACGATAGCCACGGCCCGGTCGACCGCGTCGCTCGCTGCCGCAAGATCAAGATGATCCGGCCGATCCGATACGAAGCGGGCTGACACCGCTACAGTCTGCGCGGCCGTTGCCAGTGGCTCCCATGGATGGTTGCTCAACTCCCCCACCACCGCGCGGGCGATAGCGTGCGCTGACCACTGCGAGGAGGCGTTTTCCTGCGGTCCGCGATCCAGGCCGCCGAACCACGCATTGAAGCGAAAGGCGGCATCGGCAAACCCGGCCTGCGCCAGCGCCGAAATGATGGTCGTCCGCAGCAACGCGTAGCTGAACAGCCGGCTTTCAGCGCTGTCCAGCATGGAGACCAGGCCACCCAGACGCCCCAACGCCAGAGCGCAGTTCGCCTGGGCCTCCCCCAGCTCCCGAAGAGCTGGTGGCTCGTCGTCATACCAGGGGTCGGGAGATGCCATAAGCGGCGTTTAGAAAGATCGGGTGAGGGAGGGAAGGGCGCAGTGATGTACTTGGCTCAATCCCCGGCGGCATCTATCACGCGAGATATGACAGAGGGGCAGGATGCCTTCGCGATGCAGTGTTTCGCCTGATCGATGAAACAATCCATGCTGAAGGACCTGCTGTACTGGACGCGGGGCGATAAGGAACAAGGGTATCTTGACCCAGACCATGACAAGGCCTGGCTTTGAGCGCCCCGATCAAGGCTTTCGCGCGTGCGCAGGCGAATAAGCCCCCATCGTTAGCCTTCAGATGTCATCCAGGTATTTCCCTCGATCTAGGCCGGGCCCGCAATTTATGTCAGGCCCGGCCTTTGGATCAAAACTTCGCAGACAATTCCAGGCCGTACATCCGGGGTTCGCCGTAGACGGAACTGACAAAGCCTAGTTCGCGGTTCAGACCCAGCACGCCGACGCGATATAGCTTATTGGTGACGTTGTTCATGAACAGGGCGGCGCCAAAGGGCGTGCCCGCGATGCCATCGATGCTCGCGCGCAGGTTCAGCAGCGCATAGCCCGGTTCGTCACCCTCCACGTCAAACTCGTCTAGATGATTGCGCGAGCGGTAGCTGGCGTTGGCGTTGAGGTTCAGGCTACCCATGCCGGTTATATCGGATGCATAGTTGATCGACCCGCCCACCTGGTGGTGCGGCGTACCACGCAGCTCGTATTCCCCCGGCAAGCGGCCTTCCTTGATGTTGACGCCTACGTAGGCGTAGAAGGCGGCGACGGTCAGACCATTGCGAAAGTCCAGGGAGGCTTCGAACTCGCCGCCGAAGTTCTCCTGCTTCGCCGTATTGTCGATGATGGTGACAGTCGGCGGCCCGGCGAATGTGCGCTGCTTCTGGACGTTCTTGTAATCCTGATAAAACACCGCCGTGCTGGTGGTCAGCTTCGCGGCGCCAATATCGAGATTGTTCTTCATCCCGATTTCGTATTCCTGCACGGTTTCAGGATTGAAGGGGGTAAAAGTCGGATAATTGGAAGCACGCGTGCTGAACCCGCCAGCGCGGAAGCCGCGGCGGGTGGATGCGTAGATGGACGTCGCCTGGCTTGGCTCCCACTGGATCGTCGCATCCCAGGTGATGGCATCCCAGCTTTTCGAGGCGGTGAAGCTGCACTGGTCGATCGGGACCGTCTGCGTTCCAGGCGTGTTGATGTCCGTATCGAAGACGCACAGATTGCGATTGGGCTGCCGGGGGCCGACGGTGGCCTTGCGCTTGTCGTAGTTGTAGCGAATGCCGCCGGAGAGCTTTATCGTGTCGGTCAGCGCCAGCGTTCCCGCGGCATAAGCCGCATAACTGGTAGACCGGCCCACCGCGCCGTTCTGAGTAATCAGCGTCGTGGCGGTGAGCGTCGCGGGGCTGGCTGCCGTGATCGACAACCCGGGGAACTGCGAGGAGCGCGAACCATCCAGCCCCTTCTCCAGGAAGTAGAACCCGCCGAGCACGAAATCGAGGCGGTTGTCGAGCGCCTTGCCTTGGAGTTGCAGTTCCTCGCTGTACGACTTGATATTGGCATACTGGTCGGCGGCGATGACGGTGACGGGCGTACCGTCGTAATCGGTCAAGCTACGGCGTTGGACATGGCGATAGCCAAAGATATTCTTGACTGTGAGATCGTCGTTCAATTCGTACGTAGTCTTGTTGGTGAACCCGATATTGCGATTTTTTTCGAATGGTTGACGATTGAACGCATCGAAACGACCGCCATCGCCTGGCCCCGGGTCAAAGCGGAAGCGCTTTGCGGCGAAGCGGGCCTGCTGTTCGCGGAACGCCGCTGCAAACCCGGGAACGGCTGCAGCGGTCGACGGCGTGCGCAGCGTCGTGGCGAAAGCTGCACCGCCTACTTCATCCGCGTTGTAGAAATCGACGATCAAATTGGATTCGAAACCCTGAAATGGTGTCAGCAAAACGGACGCGCGGAACGTGGTGAAGTCCTGGTTGTCGTACCGCCGCCCATTGCTGACATCCACGGCCCAACCATCCCGTTGCCGCGTCTTGCCGGCAACGCGCACCGCGATACCCTCTGTGACGGGAACGTTGAGCATGCCGTACAGCTCGCGCAGATCATAGTTGCCCAAGGTGCCACGCAGTTCCCCGGTGAAATCCTGGGTCGGTCGATTAGGTTCCACCAGAACAGCACCACCGGTCATATTGCGACCAAACAATGTTCCCTGCACACCTTTCAGTACTTGCACAGATTGCAGATCGTATAAGGCGTTGCCAAACCCGTAGGGGCGCGGTTGCACGACTTCGGCAAAGTATGTTCCAACTGGTGGATCGGTTAGCAGCTGCGGTTCCTGAGAGCGTTGACCCCGAATAGCGAATGCAACGACACTGCGGATGTTGGAGGTGGTGGTGATGGAAAGCGAAGGGACGCGCGCGGTTACATCCTGGATATTCTGCACGCCCTGCCTTGCAAGCGCTGCACCGCTCAGCGCGGTGATCGAGATCGGAACATCTTGCAACGCTTCCTCACGGCGGCGGGCAGTGACGACGATCGCCCCATCTGCCTCCATTGCCGATGCCGACCGCGTTTGCTCCACACCAGCAGTTTGCGCATAACTTGCGCTGGCCGCAGCCAGCGATCCAAGGCTCACAAGACTCAGTAATCCAATGTTATAATTGCGCATGGCAATCCTCCCCCTGTGGTAACGCCTGCTTTGATTCAGGCTGTCGCACTACTATGGGGGTAATCTCCGTCCGGGGGTGAGGTTGTCTATTTGACTAAATGCGGGTGTGTAATTAGCATGAAGTTATGAGCGCCGACGCAGCAGTTCTGGCACTTCCGGGCGGACATATGGCTAGCCTGGGCACCATCGTAGATTTCTATGCGATGATGCGATCCCGGGTGGCAGATCAATTTGCGCCCCGTGACAACGTGGGCATGTTCACGCAGCTCCACATCGTGAGTGCTGACGGGGGACCAGTGGCGCTTTCGCCGCGGTGCTCGATACAGGCGGAATACTCCCCCCGAAACGGCATTCAATATCGCCTAATTCATATCCCTGACATGGCTTGCCCGGAAGATGATTTGCCGGCTCGGTGGAGCGAACTGGCAGGGGTGCTGGCTTGGTTGAATGCGCAATATGCCGGGGGTGCTACGATCATTGCCACGGGTGCGGGTATTTATCTGCTGGCGCAAGCTGGCTTGCTTACCGGTTCGGTGCCGCTGCCGCAGACCATGGCGCGTGCGTTTCGCCTGGCATATCCGCATCTTACGATTGATACCAAGTCGATTATCGTAGAGCGTGATCGGATGTGGTTGGGGCGCGGCATGGCTCATGACATCATGCTGCTGCTGCGCATGATCGACAAGATGTACGCCCCCTCCATTGCCAGCAATCTGGCTCATGCCGTGGGCTTGATCAGCCCGGTGGTGGAGGGACTGGCAAAGGATCCCCTCGTCGCCAGTGCCCAGCAATGGCTGTCCGAGCGATCGTCGATACCCGATCTGCGGATCGATGCGATGGCCGCCTATTTCGCGGTCAGCCAGAAAACCTTGATCCGGCGCTTTCGGGCAGAGCTTGGTATGACACCGCGCGATTATTTGCGCGATGCCCGCATCGCTAACGCGAAGATGCAACTGGGGGCGACGGCGCGGCCTATCAGCCAGATTGCACATCTCGTTGGCTATGATGACATCAAGTCCTTCCGCAACAC
>NZ_CAXYKL010000213.1:0-11444 GCF_964277725.1 uncultured Novosphingobium sp.
GTGCAGCAATTCCGCCGAGCAGCGCTGCATCACGGCGCTCGCACGCGCGATTGGGTTGGTCATGTAGAAATCCTGGATCGGATAAGCGGCGATGGCACCGCCGGCGGAACCACCACCTGACGGCAGAACGCTTCCGTAGTCCGCCAAGCCTTCGATGCCAAGAGCCGGAACAGCCGCGATCATCGCACTGCGCAATTCTTCGAAGCTGTCGAAACCGACAGACACTCCGAACGCATCCGCAAGGGCGCGCAGGATCGTCCAATCCTCACGCGCGTCACCGGGCGCAAAAACCGCCTTGTCGGCAAACTGCACCCGTCCCTCGGTGTTCACGTAAGTGCCGGACTTCTCGGTGTAGGCGGCCGCGGGCAGGATCACGTCCGCCGCATGTGCGCCCTTGTCACCATGATGGCCGATGTAGACGATCATCGAGTCTACGAACTTGGTGTAGTCCACTTCGTCTGCGCCCAGTGCCAAGACGACCTTGGGCTTTGCATTCACAATATCGGCCAGACCACCCTTCTGCGCGAAGCCCAGCATCAGCCCGCCCATACGGCTCGCCGCCATGTGCAGTACGTTGAAGCCGTTCCACTGGGTGCCATCATCCAGGTCACGCACCAAGTTAAGGCTGCGAGACAACGCAAGCGCCGCACCAAGGCCGCCACCGCCCAGCCCTGCTCCGCCGACGATCATTGCCGGGCGCTTGGCTACGCCGAACGCATCGGTGACATGCTGTGGCAGAGCGCCCAGCAGCGAACGATCTGTGCCCAGGAACTCACCGCCGAAGGTGGTCTCCCACTCGGCACCGATCAGGAAGACCTTCGCCCCGCGCTTGACCGCCTTGCGGATGCGCACGTTCACCAGCGGCGCTTCCCACCGCACCATCGACCCGACGATCAGGATGACGTCAGCCGTCTCGATGCCATTGAAGGTGCTGTTGAAATTGACCGCAGCCATGCTGTCGGTCGCATAATCCATGCCGGTCTGGCGGCCCTCCAATTGGCTGGAGCCCAAAGCGCCCAACAGCGTCTTGGCCGCAAACATGGTTTCGCAATCGACCATGTCGCCCGCAATTGCCGAGATGCTGTTCCCGGGGTTTAGCGAACCGACCGCAGCGAATGCTTCGGCCCACGTCGCCGGCTGCAACTTGCCATCCCGGCGGATCCACGGGCGGTCCAACCGCCGCTTCGTCAGGCCATCGACCTGATAGCGGGCCTTGTCGCTGATCCACTCTTCGTTGACGTCGTCATTGATGCGCGGGAGGACGCGCATCACTTCGCGGCCGCGCGCATCGATACGGATGTTCGCGCCGGTCGCATCGGAAACGTCGATACCCAGCGTCTTCTTCAGTTCCCATGGCCGAGCCTCGAAGGCGTAGGGCCGGCTTGTCAGCGCGCCGACCGGGCACAGGTCGATCACGTTGGCCGAAAGCTCGTGCTTGGCGGCATGCTCTAGATACGTGGTGATCTGCATCTGCTCGCCACGATAGAGCGCGCCGATCTCGTCTACGCCCGCGACTTCTTCGGAAAAGCGGACGCAACGCGTGCAGTGGATGCACCGCGTCATCTGCGTCTTGATCAGCGGGCCCATGTACTTGTCGGTCACGGCGCGCTTGTTCTCATGGTAGCGCGAGCCGCCACGGCCGTAAGCAACGGACTGGTCCTGCAGGTCGCACTCACCGCCCTGGTCGCAGATCGGACAGTCTAGGGGGTGGTTGATGAGGAGGAACTCCATCACCCCTTCGCGCGCCTTCTTCACCATCTCGGAGTCGGTGCGGATTTCCTGGTTGTCGGCAGCGGGCAACGCGCATGAAGCCTGCGGCTTGGGCGGCCCGGGCTTCACCTCGACCAGGCACATGCGGCAGTTGCCGGCAATGCTCAGCCGTTCGTGGTAGCAGAACCGGGGAATTTCCTTGCCGGCCAGTTCACAGGCCTGCAGCACGGTCGCCCCGTTCGGAACCTCGATCTCGACGCCGTCGACTTTGACCTTTGGCATTACTCGGCGGCCTCTTGCAGCGAACCAAGCCGCTCTTCGATGCGGCGCTCGATTTCGGGACGGAAGTGCTTGATAAGGCCCTGGATCGGCCACGCGGCGGCATCGCCCAGCGCACAGATGGTATGGCCCTCGACCTGCTTGGTGACCTGCTGGAGCATGTCGATTTCCTCGACGTGCGCCTCGCCGGTGCGCAGGCGTTCCATGACGCGCCACATCCAGCCGGTGCCTTCCCGGCACGGCGTGCACTGGCCGCAGGACTCATGCTTGTAGAAATAGGACAAGCGGCTGATCGCGCGCACGATGTCGGTGGACTTGTCCATGACGATCACGGCGGCGGTGCCGAGGCCCGATCCCACAGCCTTGAGACCGTCGAAATCCATCGGCGCGTCCCAGATTTGCTCGGCAGGCACCAGAGGCACGGACGAACCACCTGGGATCACGGCAAGCAAGTTGGCCTTGCCACCGCGAATGCCGCCGCAATGCTTTTCGATGAGCTCGCTGAAGGGAATGCTCATCGCTTCTTCAACGACGCAGGGCTTGTTCACGTGGCCGCTGATCTGAAAAAGCTTGGTGCCGCGATTGTTTTCTGCGCCGAAGCTGGAGAACCAGCTAGCCCCGCGCCGCAGTATCGTGGGTGCGACGGCGATCGATTCGACATTGTTGACCGTGGTCGGGCAGCCATAGAGGCCCGCGCCGGCCGGGAACGGTGGCTTCAGACGGGGCTGGCCCTTCTTGCCTTCCAGGCTCTCGATCATCGCGGTTTCTTCACCGCAGATATAGGCGCCAGCACCACGATGGACGAAGACGTCGTAATCGTAGCCCGAACCAGCCGCATTTTTGCCCAGCAGACCGGCGTCGTAGGCCTCCTGCACGGCGGCGAAGAGCGTCTCGGCCTCACGGATGTATTCACCGCGAATGTAGATATACGCGGCACGAGCGCCCATCGCGAAGCCGGCGACCAGCGCGCCTTCGATCAGCTTGTGCGGATCGTGGCGGATGATCTCGCGGTCCTTGCAGCTACCAGGCTCGGACTCATCGGCATTGATGACCAGGAAGCTGGGCTTTGGATTGCCTGCGGCGTCCTTGGGCGGTTCCTTGGGCATGAAGGACCATTTCATGCCGGTGGGGAAACCCGCGCCGCCACGGCCGCGAAGGCCGCTGTCCTTCATTTCCTGAATGATCGCGTCACGCCCGCGCGCGATCAGGTCTTTCGTGTTGTCCCAATCACCACGGGCTTGCGCCGCGCTGAGGTTCCACGGCTGATAGCCGTAGACATTGGTGAAGATGCGATCCTTGTCGGCGAGGCTCATGCCCACTCACCCCGATAGTCATGGTTCTCGTTGGCCATGGCCGTCAACGTCGAAAGCGCGCCGGCCGGTTCCACCGTATGGCGGCCTGGCTCCTGTGTGCCGGCCTTGGGCGTCTCACCCCGGGCCAACGCGTCGAGGATGGCGTCCATCCGCTCCGGCGTCAGGTCTTCATAGTTGTCGTCGTTGATCTGCACCATCGGCGCGGATGCGCAGTTGCCCATGCATTCCACCTCGGTGAAGGTCCATAGGCCGTCGTCCGTCGTATGGCCTGCATGCATACCGCGCTTCTCGCACGTCGCAATGATGTCGTCCGAACCGCGCAACATGCACGGCGTCGTACCGCAGACCTGCACATGGAAGCGCCCCACCGGCACGAGATTGTACATCGTGTAGAATGTGGCGACTTCCAGCACGCGAATCACCGGCATGCCGAGTTCGCGCGCGACGTACTCGATCACTGGTATCGGCAGCCAGCCTTGCGTGTTGGTTTCCTCACCCACCTGGCGCTGTGCATAGTCCAGCAGCGCCATCACGGCGGAGCGCTGACGCCCTTCGGGATAGCGCGCGATTGCCGCCTTGGCCTTGTCAGCCCAGCTTTGCGCAAAGGTGAAATTGCCCCACCGCGCCCGCAGCTCGGGCGTATCGGGTGCGATGGAACGGTCGGCCATTAGCGAACAAACTCCACGCGAGAGCACTTGTCGCCCTCGAAACTGTAGATCGACATTACTTCGAAGGGCTCGGCTTCCGGAGAGCGAGAGACTGTCTCGTGCAGAACAACGAAATCACCCAGAGCATAACCCTTAACGATCTCGGCCTTATTCTTGGGAAACTCGGCAAACATCGCCTTCAGACCCGAACGCACGCCTTCGCGCCCGTCACGCAGAACCGCGCCGCGATAGCCTGCTTCGCAGGCGTCCTCAGTCATCAACGCCACATACGCGTCGGCATCCTGCGCATTGTAGTGTGCGATCATGGCCTCGGCGATGGCAAGGCGATCAGCCATGCTTGCTCTTTCTCTTCAACCACTGGTCCTGCGCGAACAGGAACATCTCGAAGCCGCCGATCGCCGTCACCAGCATCGGCAGCAGGTCGGACGACTTGAAGCCGAGATAAAGCGCCGCGAAGTACCAGGCGGCCAGCGCCAGTCCCGTCAGCATTGCCCAAACCCGCGTCATATCGAACATCTGCGCCTTCATACTTCGTACTCCCACCATCCCCGCTACGCTCACCCGAAACAGGGGGTCCCACCCCGCCTGTCTCGGAATTCAAAACTCTATGTGGCTTCCTTCACAGCCACCGGCCTTCCCACGATTGCCCAGATCAGCATGCCGACCCAAACGATCCCGGTCCATCCCAGCAGAAGGTTGAGTACGAAAACCAACCACTTCTGCACATGTCCCCGAGCGAATGCGATGATGCTCGGAAGAAATCCGATCGGCACGACGACCGCCATAACGATCACCCAATGCCAGATCGAAACACCGTCCATTACCGATCGCACTCTCCGAACACGACGTCGATCGCACCCAGAATAGCGGTGGCATCAGGCAGCATGTGCCCCTTGCACATCATGTCCATCGCCTGAAGGTGCGAAAAGGCAGTGGGCCTGATCTTGCAACGGTACGGCTTGTTCGAGCCGTCAGAGACCAGATACACGCCGAACTCACCCTTGGGGCTCTCGGTCGCGACATAGACTTCGCCGGCGGGGACGTGAAAGCCCTCGGTGTAGAGCTTGAAGTGATGGATCAACGATTCCATCGAACTTTTCATCTCGGCGCGCTTGGGCGGCACGACCTTGCGGTCGGTCGACGCGATCGGCCCTTCCGGCATCTCGCGTAGACACTGCTTCATGATGCGGGCCGACTGCCGCACTTCTTCTACACGGACCATGAAGCGGTCATAGCAGTCGGAGTTGGTGCCTACGGGAACTTCGAAATCCATGCGATCGTAGACATCGTAAGGCTGGCTTTTACGCAGATCCCACGGAATGCCGGCAGCACGGATCATAGGGCCCGAAAAGCCCCAGGCGATCGCATCATCACGGCTGACCAGCGCGATATCGACATTGCGCTGCTTGAAGATGCGATTATCCACCACGAGGCTCATCGCGTCATCGAACAGCTGCGGCAGGCGCGTATCCAGCCAGTCACCGATATCGGTCAGCAGCTTGAGCGGCACGTCCTGGTGAACACCGCCCGGACGATACCACGCGGCGTGCATGCGTGCGCCCGAAGCCCGCTCGAAGAAGTTCATGCAATCTTCGCGGATTTCGAACAGCCACAGGTTCGGCGTCATCGCGCCCACGTCCATGACGTGGCTACCCATGTTGAGCATGTGATTGCAGATGCGGCTTAGTTCGGCGAACAACACGCGCAGGTACTGTGCCCGCAGCGGCACCTCGATATTGAGTAGCTTTTCCACCGCGAGCACGTAGCTGTGCTCCATGCACAGCGGCGAACAGTAATCCAAGCGATCGAAGTACGGCAGCGCCTGAAGATAGGTCTTATGCTCGATCAGCTTTTCGGTGCCGCGATGCAGCAGGCCGACATGCGGATCGACACGCTCGATCACCTCGCCGTCCAACTCCATCACCATGCGCAGCACGCCGTGCGCCGCCGGGTGCTGGGGACCGAAATTGATCGTATAATTGTCTACCGCCTCGCCCGTGGTGGTGGGCGAGCGTTCCAGAGTCATTCCGCTCATGATTAGCTACCTTCCGGCGCCGGGCCGCTGCCCGCTTTGTCCGAAGCCGCGCCGTCAGCGGGGCGATCGTCACGCTTCGCCGTGGGATCGGGCGCACCCGGCTCGGCTTTGTCGGTTGCCTTCACGGCAGTGGGCACCACCTTTTCGTGTGATTTTCCTTCCGCAGGAGCGCCTGCCCCGGTTTGCTTCGGACTTTCCGTGACCTTGGCTTCAGCGATCGGCGGCGTTCCCGCCTTCTCGTCACCTGGGAGCACGTAATCCGCGCCTTCCCAAGGGCTCATGAAATCGAATGACCGCAGATCCTGCGCCAGCTTCACCGGTTCATAGACGACGCGCTTGTCCTCCTCGGAATAGCGCAGTTCGACATAGCCGGTCAGCGGGAAATCCTTGCGGAACGGATGCCCCTCAAAGCCATAGTCGGTGAGGATGCGGCGCAAGTCCGGATTGCCGGCGAAAACCACGCCGTACATGTCAAACACTTCGCGCTCGAGCCATCCCGCGACCGGCCACAGCGTGGTGACGGTCGGCACCGGCGTATTCTCGGCAGCCGAGACCTTGACCATCACGCGATGGTTCTTCGTCAACGACAACAGCATGTAAACGACTTCGAAACGCTCTGCGCGCGACGGATAATCGGCACCGGCGATCTCCATCAGTTGCTGGTACTGATGGTCATCGCGAAGCAGGCGCAACGCCTCTTCCACGCGGTCCCGCTGAACGGTTAGGACGACTTCGCCCATCTCGTCCTTGGCGGAGACAAGCATCGAGCCGAGCGCCGACGAGAGACTGTCAAGCACGCCTTCGTTCGAGGCGAAACGGGGTGCTGAATGCAGAACGGCCATCCTCAGCGCTCCAGCGTGCCGACGCGGCGGATCTTACGCTGCAACTGCATCACGCCGTAAAGCAGCGCCTCGGCAGTGGGCGGACAACCCGGCACGTAGATATCGACCGGCACGATCCGATCGCAGCCGCGCACGACGCTGTAGCTGTAATGGTAATAACCACCGCCGTTGGCGCACGATCCCATCGAGATGACGTACTTAGGGTCCGACATCTGATCGTACACGCGGCGCAGCGCAGGAGCCATCTTGTTGCACAGCGTACCCGCCACGATCATCACGTCCGACTGGCGCGGGGAAGCGCGCGGGGCGACGCCGAACCGCTCCATGTCGTAGCGCGGCATGTTGACGTGAATCATCTCGACCGCGCAGCAGGCGAGACCGAATGTCATCCACCACAGCGAACCGGTGCGGGCCCACTGGAACAGCTCTTCCGTACTGGTAACGAGGAAGCCCTTGTCGGACACTTCCTGGTTCAGCCCGTTGAAGAACGACTGGTCAGGCGCCGTTTGCCCTTCGGGCAAATGGCCGTCCTTGCGGAATTGGGTGACGAGATCGGTCATTCCCAGTCCAAAGCTCCCTTTTTCCACGCATAGGCAAGGCCGATTGCCAGCTCGCCCAGGAACACCATCATGGTGATCCAGCCAGGCCAGCCCGTCACATCCAGCGAAACCGCCCAGGGGAACAGGAACGCCGCCTCAAGATCGAAGATGATGAAGAGGATGGCGATCAGATAGAATCGCACGTCGAACTGGCTGCGCGGATCTTCGAATGCGGGAAAGCCGCATTCGTACTCGCTCAGCTTGTCGGCGTTGGGGTTGTGCGTGCCCGTCAGCCGCGCCACGCCCATGGGCAGGAACACGAACGCCGAGGAAAGTGCCAGCGCGATCACCAGGAAAATCAGGATCGGCAGGTATTGCGAGAGATCGACCAAAGTTCTGACTCGTTGCGATAACCGGTTGCACCGCGCCCTAGGCTTACCCGTTGCGCGGTGCAACCCCGGGAGCCGTTCAAATCCTCAGCAGCATGATGCGTTCCTGCGAGCAGAAACGCTTTGTCGGACAACACCAGAGGTTTCCGCCCGACAATTGTGTTCTATATACCCCGTGCGGCGCTGCAATGCCAATGCCGCATTGCACAAATACCCTCGCGTGCAATCGTCCGTGACCTCATTGTGAAAGATCGCCCATGGCTCAGATTTCCGCCGCTGACCCTATCGTGATTCTATCTTACGCGCGCACGCCGATGGGCGGGATGCAGGGCGTACTCGCCGATGTCTCCGCGACAGACCTGGGAGCGACCGCGGTAAAGGCCGCCGTCGAGCGCGCTGGAGTCGAGCCCGAAGCGATCGAGCGCATCTACATGGGCTGCGTTCTGCCGGCCGGGCTGGGCCAGGCACCGGCGCGCCAGGCCGCGATGAAGGCGGGCCTGCCAAAGTCCGTGCAGGCGACGACCGTGAACAAGGTTTGCGGTTCGGGCATGCAGACGGTGATCATGGGTGCCGAGGCGCTGGCCGCCGGTTCGATCGACCTCGTGGTCGCTGGCGGCATGGAGAGCATGACGAACGCGCCCTACCTGACCAAGAAGCACCGCAGCGGCGCGCGCGCGGGCCATGATACGCTGTATGACCACATGTTCCTCGACGGGCTGGAAGATGCCTACGAAGAAGGCCGGGCGATGGGCAGCTTCGCGCAATGCACCGCCGACGAATATCAGCTGACCCGGCAGGATCAGGACGCCTACGCAATCGAATCGCTACGGCGAGCTCAGGCGGCCATCGCCGATGGGTCGTTCGCCGATGAGGTCGTGCCGGTGACGGTGAAGACTCGTAAAGGCGAGGTAATCGTCGACAAGGACGAAGCCCCCGGCAAGGGCCAGCCCGACAAGATCCCCCAGCTGAAAGCCGCTTTCGCCAAGGAAGGCACGATCACCGCCGCCACGTCCAGCTCGATCTCGGATGGTGCCGCCGCCGTCGTATTGACCCGCGAAAGCGAGGCCAAGGCCAAGGGGCTGACGCCGCTTGCCACGATCGTGGGTGTCGCCGCCCATGCGCACGAACCTGCCAAGTTCACCACCGCGCCGGTCGGTGCCGTCACCAAGTTGCTCGATCAGGTGGGCTGGAGCATCAATGATGTCGACTTGTTCGAAGTGAACGAGGCCTTCGCCTGCGTCGCCATGTTCGCGATGCACGATCTTGGCATCCCACATGACAAGATCAACATCCATGGCGGTGCGACCGCGCTGGGCCATCCGATCGGCGCGTCGGGCACGCGCATCATCGTCACCCTGCTCTCGGCATTGAAGCAGAAAGGCTTGAAGCGCGGCGTGGCGACGCTTTGCATCGGCGGTGGCGAGGCAACGGCCATAGCGGTCGAACTTCGCTGATAATCTAGGAGACGGTTCCTCCGCCGCCGGGGGACCGTCTCAGGGGTTGCCGGTGCCCCATAGCCGGTCTTCGGGCGCGAAGGCTTTGTGGCCGTCGGCGTCAAACTGGCACCAGCCCGCATCGCAATCGCCCAGCAGGCCCACGACGCCCGGCTCCACTTTCCATTGCAGATGCGATCCGGACTTCGGCTCGGCGCGCATGTCCACGTCGCCCTTCCCCTTGATCATGGCGGCGCGCTGGCGAGACAGCAGCAAATCGCGCATCCAACCACGCTCGCCATCCGGGTCCTCGATCAGCCGCCAGGGCCCTTCCTTGCGCAGCACTTTGACGGGCAAGTGCGGCCGCCGATAGATCCAGGAAATACGATAGCTGTCCCCCGGACCGACTCGCATGTTCGCCACGTCCGCGTCTATCGATGCCCAATAGGGCACACCCTGATCGTCCGCATGGGCGGGAAAAGCAGCTGCCATGGACAGGGCTAGAGCGAGGGCGAGACGGGGACGCAAGGCGGGCATGGCCGTTGCATAGACCCGCGAAGAACCTCGCTTCAAGGCTTGTGATGCGCCGATCGCTCCGCTCGTCGCGCTCTGCCGTATCGCTTAGCTATTGGGCAACCCGGCGGTAACCAAATCCTGACGTTAAGCGGCTAATCGTTCGGATGGACGCGGGGCTATGCGTCGGGAGGATGCCGTTTTGAATCCGATACGCCGCATAATGTCTTCAGCAATCCTCATGGTCGCCGTCACGCCGATGGTCGCGCAGGCGCAGGACATTTCCGCTGCCCCCGGCGAGTCTGGCGACACGGCTTGGCTGCTGGCCGCGACGGTCTTCCTGCTCCTGGCCGGATTACCCGGCGTCGCGCTTTTCCAGGCGGGTCGTGCCCGCACCGGCGCGTTCGTGGCCACGATGGTCCAGACCGCCACGATCGCCGCCGCCGTGTCGCTCGCGTGGGTGCTCGTCGGCTATACGCTGGCGTTCGGCACGGTGACGGCTGGCTGGCTGGGTAGCGGCAATGCGTGGATGCTGATCCAACTCAGCGACTTGCGGGACGGCCTGACCGTACCCGAAAGCGCCTTCGCATTCTTCCAGATCGCTTGCGCAATCGTGTGTACCGCCTTGATTCCAGGCGCCTGGTCGGGGCGCGCTCGGTTTGGATGGGTTATCCTGTTCGCCACGCTGTGGAGCCTGATCGTGCTGGCGCCGGTGGTCCACTGGTTGTGGGGTGGCGGCTGGTTGGCGGCGGCTACCGGTACGATCGACTTTGCCGGCGGAATGGCGCTCGAAGTGTCGGCCGGCACGGCGGCTCTGGTCACGGCGATCCTGATGGGGCGCGGCCTGGACTTCGATGACCCGCGCAACTTGCGCTTGTCGCCGATCACCTTGGCGGGGGCGTTCCTGCTGTGGTTGGGTTGGCTGGCGCTTTGCGGCGGCTCGGCCTTAGCGGCGAACGACGACGCCGCCGCCGCCCTGCTCGCCACTCACGCCGCCGGATGCGCGGGCATGCTGACCCGTCTCCTGATCGATCGCCTGCGCCGCCAACCGCCCCGGGCGGAATCCGCCGCGATGGGCCTTGTCGCCGGTCTCGCCGCAATCGCGCCGGCGGCGCTGACCGTATCCCTGGGCGCGGCGGCGGCGATCGGAGCTATCGGAGCGGCGCTTGCCGTCGGATCAGCAGCCCTCATCCGCCGGATCGGCATCGACGATCGGCTCGGCGTGTTTTCCCTCTTCGCCGTGCCTGGAGCGGCGGGCTCAGTGCTCGTCGCTATATTCATCGCGCCTGCACTGGGCGGCACCGGCTATGACGATACGATGAACCCCGTCGCGCAGCTTGTGGCACAAGTGATCGGCGTCGCCGTGGTGATGACTTGGTCCGCCATCGGCAGCACGATCATCGCCCTCGCCGCCTCGCTCGCGTTCCCGATGCGAGTGAGCGAGAGTTCCGAAGAGGCCGGCCTCGACGCTGCCATTCACGGCGAGGCCTAAGCGATCAGTCGCCGGTCAGGATGCGATCGACCAATTCCTTAACAGTCGGCGTGAAGCCGTTGGAATAGAACGGATCCTGCTTGAACTTGTAGGCCGCGTGCCCTGCGAACATCAGGTTCTCGTCAATCGGGCCGCCATGTGCGATGTCCTGCAGGGTCTTCTGGATGCAGAAGCTGCGCGGATCGGCCAAGCGACCCGTGGTGTAATCGTCATGGTCCTTCCAGGACGAGA
>NZ_CAXYKL010000214.1:0-29733 GCF_964277725.1 uncultured Novosphingobium sp.
TAGTCGGGCTTGCCCTGGGTGCGCCAGTAATCGGCCACGCCTTCCACTTCCTCGTCGCTGACGAAGGGGCCATGAACGCGCTTCAACGGGTCGGAGCTGGGCTTGTAGAGCATGTCGCCCTTGCCCAGCAGCTGCTCCGCGCCCTGCTCGCCCAGGATCGTGCGGCTGTCGATGCGGCTGGTGACGGCAAAGCTGATGCGGGTAGGCAGGTTGGCCTTGATGACGCCGGTGATGACATCCACCGAGGGCCGCTGGGTGGCCATGATCAAGTGGATGCCGGCCGCGCGTGATTTCTGCGCCAGGCGCTGGATCAGCACTTCGATCTCCTTGCCGACCGTCACCATCAGGTCGGCAAGCTCGTCCACGATCAGCACGATCTGCGGCAGCGTCTCGTAATCGAGCTGGTTCTCCTCGTAGAGTTCCTCGCCCGTCTCGGGATCGAAGCCGATCTGCACGCGGCGGCCCAGCGGCTTGCCCTTGGCGGCGGCGGCACGCACCTTCTCGTTGAAGCTGGCGAGGTTACGCACGGAAAGCTCGCTCATCATGCGATAGCGCCGCTCCATCTCCTCCACCGCCCACTTCAGCGCCCGCACGGCCTTGGGCGGCTCGGTGACGACGGGCGAGAGCAAGTGCGGGATATGGTCGTAGCTCTTCAGTTCCAGCACCTTGGGATCGACCAGGATCAGGCGGCACTGTGCAGGCGTCAGGCGATAAAGCAGCGAGAGCAGGATGCAGTTCAGCCCGACCGACTTGCCCGAGCCGGTGGTGCCCGCGACCAGCAAGTGTGGCATGGTGGCCAGGTCGGCGACGACCGGCTCGCCCGCGATGTCCTTGCCCAGGATGATCGGCAGCATGCCCTTGTGGCTGGCGAAAGCCTCGGAGCCGACCATCTCGCGGAACGAGACCATCTGGCGGTCTGCATTGGGAAGCTCGATGCCCATCACCGTGCGGCCCGGGATCGAGGAGACGCGCGCCGAGATCGCGCTCATGTTGCGGGCGATATCGTCCGCCAGGCCGATCACGCGGCTGGACTTGATGCCCGGCGCCGGTTCCAGTTCGTACATGGTGACGACCGGACCGGTGCGAACGGCGGTAATCTCACCCTTGACGTTGAAGTCGTCCAGCACGGTTTCCAACAGGCGGGCGTTGCGCTCCAAGCTGAGCTTGTCGATCGGCACTTGCGAGCCCACCGCGGCTTCCTTGAGCAGATCGAGCGAGGGCAGTTCGTACTTGTCGAACATATCCTTCTGCCGCGCCGAAGTGAGTTGCGCGGGAGCGGCGGGCTTGCTGGGATCGACGATTTCCGGGACTTTGCGCGGCTTGTCGTCTGCCCAGGGCAAGGCGGAAGGCGACGCGGCATCGGCACCAGCGGGCGCGGCCATATCACGGGCGGCCATGTCACGGCCGGCGGCGGCGGCAGGCTTGGCGCGGGCGGCGCTGCCCTTGCCATCGCCTGTGGGCAATGCGTCGGTGGCGCGGCCCAGCTTGCCGGGCAACGAAAGCAGCACGCCCCAATCAAATGCGAAGACCTTGCCGGCGAGCGCGGTGCCCGCGAACAGGCAGACCACGGCGATGGCGAAGGTCGTCCAGCCCTGTAGCGCTTCGGGCAGGAAACCGGTCAGCCCATGGATCGCCTTGGCCCCGACCAGTCCGGAAATGCCGCCCATCGAGGCGGGCAGAACGCCACCTTCGCTGGTAAAGCCCAGCGAGAGGACGGTGGAGATCAGCAGCATCGCGAAGGCGAGCACGCAGACCGGCCGCCACCAGCGCTGATCACTGGGTTCGACGCAGCCGTCCTCTTCCTCGACCAGCCGCCACAGCTTGCGGGCAAAGACGTAGAGCAGCGGGACGAACAGGAAAGCGACCGGACCGAACAGCAGCAGCATCAGGTCGGCGATCCACGCACCGCCCGGACCCATCCAGTTCTGCACGGCACCGCCCGCCGCCGTCGACAGCGAGGGGTCGGTCTGGTGATAGCTGGCGAGCGACAGCGCCAGGAACAGCATGGCCGAGAACAGCGTCAGCGCGCCGGTCAGCTCGCTGGCACGGCGCAGCGAGCGCTTCAGCACCGCGCGCCAGTCCGGCTTGGCGATCCGTCGTCCGGCCGCGATGGGTCTTGTCGCCATGTCTAGAAAGGGTCCCCGTTTCGTTCCCGATAATGCGCCCGGGAAGGCCGGGGCGTCAAGAATGGAGCGGGAGCGCTGGCGCAAGCGGTTGTGCAAGACTTTCGATTGCCGCCCAGCGCCTTGCTCCGATGGCGCGGGCGCGGCGGGCGTTCATGCCGCCCAGTGCGATGACCGGCACCAGGGCCCGGGCGGCCAGCGGGCGGAAGCGGACGGAACCCAGGCTTGGCGCACCCAGGTGCGTGCGCGTGGCGAAGACTGGCGAAATCAGCACCGCGTCCGCCCGGGCGCGATGCGCGGCGGCAAGCTCACGCAGCGAATGGACGGTCATCAGACGGATGATGGCCGGCCCAGCGCCGAGGTTCCGGGCGGAACCGTAGGCAGCGTCCGCGCCCCACGATCTGGCCGCTCGGGCCGAACCGGACAGCGCGACGATATGGCCCTTCGCGCGGGCCTTGGCAGCAAGGTGGCGAAAGCGGGCGCGCCGCTCAGCCGGCGCAAGATGGTAGTGGCGAAAGATGAAGCCTGAACCGCGTGGCAGGCGGGCCAATGCCGTCTCCAGTCGCTGATCGATCCGGGCGTCGCTGATCAGCCAGATAAGCGGCAAGTCGCGGGGCGGGTAGCGGTGGCGCACATTGGCGCTATAGCAGCGCGCCATGGATCAGCCAGCCACTGCGTTTTCCGCAACGCCTCTCGACGATATCCGCGATCGCATCGCGAAATCCGCCGCCATCGCCGGCCGTCCGGCGCAGGATGTGACGCTGATCGCGATTTCCAAGACTCACCCAAGCGAGGCAATTACGCCGCGGATCGCGCAGGGGCAGCGTGTGTTCGGTGAGAATCGCGTGCAGGAAGCCCAGGCCAAATGGCCGGCGCTGATCGAGGCGACGCCGGATGTGCGATTGCACCTTGTCGGCCAGCTGCAATCGAACAAGGCAGCGGACGCGGTGGCGTTGTTCGACTGTATCCACTCGCTTGACCGCCTCTCGCTGGTGACGGCGCTGGGCAAGGCGATGGACAAGGCGGGCCGCCAGGTGCCCTGCTTCGTGCAGGTCAATATCGGCGCGGAAGAGCAGAAGGGCGGCTGCGCTATTGACGAAGTGCCGGCTCTGTTGGCCGAGGCTCAAACTGCGCAAGTGCCTGTGCTCGGCCTGATGTGCGTGCCCCCGGCCGAGGTGGAAGCCGCGCCTTATTTCGCCCTGCTCGCCAAGATCGCGGCGGATCATGGGCTGGCGGGTTTGTCGATGGGCATGAGCGGCGATTTCGAAACCGCCGTTTTGCTGGGCGCCACGCATGTTCGCGTGGGAAGCGCGCTGTTTGGGGCGCGGGGGTAGCACGAACGGGGAGGCTTCTCCCTCCCCGTCCGCCGGCTCCGCTACTTCTTCTCGTGCCGGGTTAGCTCGTCACCCGAGAGCGTCACCACGTGCAGCAAGTTGGTCGATCCGGGCACGCCGAAAGGTACGCCTGCCAGGATCACCAGCCGCGAGCCTGCCGTGCCGAAACCGTGGCGCAGCGCCATGCGCTTGCCCTTGGCGATCATCTCTTCGAAGCTGCCGATATCCTTGGTGGAGACGGCCTGTGCGCCCCAGAGCAGGGCCACGCGGCGCGCCGACTTGAGGCTGGGGGTCAGCACCAGCATCGGCGCGGAGGGCCGCTCACGCGCCACGCGGCGGGCGGAGATGCCAGAAAGAGTGAAGCAGATGATCGCTTCGATCGGTAAGGTGTTGGCGATGCTGGCACACGATTCGGCCAGCGCGTCCGCCATTGTAGCGTCCGGCGGAGTCTCGGCGATGTGGATGCGCTCACGATAGGTGCGGTCAGCTTCGACCTGCGCGGCGATGCGATCCATGATCGTCACCGCCTCCACCGGCCAGGCACCCGCCGCCGTCTCGGCCGAAAGCATCACCGCGTCCGCGCCGTCATAGACCGCGTTCGCCACGTCCGACACTTCCGCGCGAGTCGGGGTCGGCCGCTCGATCATCGATTCCAGCATCTGCGTCGCCACGACGACCGGCTTGCCCGCCAGGCGCACGCTTTCGATGATCCGCTTTTGCAGCGGCGGCACTTCCTCGGGATTGAGTTCGACGCCCAGATCGCCACGCGCCACCATGATGCCATCGGACAGTTCGATGATCTCGTCCAGGGTTTCGACTGCGCTGGGCTTTTCGATCTTGGCCATCAGGGCGCCGTGGCCACCCATCAGGCGGCGGGCCTCCGCCACGTCTTCGGGCCGCTGCACGAAGGACAGGCCGATCCAGTCCGCCTCATGCTGGATCGCAAAGGCCAGGTCGCGCCGATCCTTGTCGGTAAGCGCGGGCACTGGTACCAGCGTATCGGGCACGTTGACGCCCTTGCGATCGGAAATCGGACCGCCGACTTCGGCGGTGCAGAGCAGCGAATCGGCCTCGGCGCGGATCACCACCAGGCGCAGCTTACCATCGTCGATCAACAGACGCTGGCCCTTCTGGAGAATGCCGAACAGTTCGGGATGCGGCAGTTCGACGCGGGTTTCATCGCCCGGCTCCGGATTGCGGTCGAGCGTGAAGTGCGCGCCGTGGCGGATGAAGGCCGCGCCGTCCTTGAACTTGCCGACGCGCAGCTTGGGGCCCTGCAAGTCGCACAGGATGGCGACCGGGCGGTTCAACTCCTTCTCCACCTCGCGGATCAGGCCGATCGTGCGCGAATGGGTTTCATGATCGCCATGGCTCATGTTGACGCGGAACGCGTCGGCACCGGCGCGCAGCAGGGCGGTGATCGTCTCCTTGTTGCTGCTGGCGGGGCCCAGCGTGGCAAGGATCTTGACCTTGCGGCGGCGACGGAGGCTCTTGCTGGAGTCAGTGCGTGCCAAGGGGTTTTCTGCCTAACCTTTGTTGTTGTGCTGCGATCGCGGGCCCATATGGCAAAACGCACGTGACAAACCAAGGACGATCGGGACGATTTATGAGCGCAACGGACCCTCTCGATACTCTGGACGATGCCCAGGCTGCCGCAGCGTTCCGCCGCCTGGTGCGTCATCTGCGCCATAGAAGCGATGCGCAGAACATTGACTTGATGGGCCTATCCGGATTTTGCCGGAACTGCCTGGCCGACTGGATTCGCGATGCCGGCTATCCGGGGGACAAGGCCGAGGCCCGCGAATTGATTCACGGGATGCCCGCGTCCGAATGGAAAAAGACGCAGGCCGCGGCCACGCCTGAGCAACTGACCCGCATGGAAGAAAGCGTGAAGAAGAACGCACCGGCGCACTGACGGCGGCTGTGCCCGCTATCCACAGGCGGGCGCTTTGCCCGAATCCGATCGCCTCGCTATGGGCGCGGCCAACCTGATTCACCGGAGCTTTTAATTTCATGGCCGAGAACACCGACGATCGCCTGCGCCTCCTGATCGAGCGCGTCGAACGCCTCGAAGAGGAAAAGAAAGGCATCTCGGACGACATCAAGGATGTCTATCTGGAAGCCAAGGCGGTGGGTTACGACGTCAAGATCATGCGCCAGATCGTCCGCTTGCGAAAGATGAAGCCGGACGACCGGGCGGAAATGGACATGCTGCTGGATACCTACAAGGCCGCACTGGGCCTGGGCTGATCGCGTCCTAGGGGATGGATTTATTGTCATCCCCGTGCGCGCGACACGAACGGAATAGCAGGGAAGCTGGTCTTCGGTTGCCCTTGGCCTTGGCCCTGTTGTAAGGCCGCGCATCCTTTTCAGACCGCATAAGCGACGGGCGAGACCATGGCAGGCCATTCCAAATTCAAGAACATCATGCACCGCAAGGGCGCGCAGGATAAGAAGCGCTCTGCCCAGTTCTCCAAGCTTTCCCGCGAAATCACCGTGGCGGCGAAGATGGGCATGCCCGATCCCGACATGAACCCGCGCCTGCGTGCCGCCGTCAACGCGGCCAAGGCGCAGTCGATGCCCAAGGACAACATCCAGCGCGCCATCGACAAGGCGAGCAAGGGCGACGCCGAGAATTACGAGGAAGTGCGCTACGAGGGCTATGGGCCGGGCGGCGTCGCCATCATCGTCGAGGCGCTGACGGACAACCGCAATCGCACCGCCACCAACGTGCGCACCGCGTTTTCCAAGAACGGCGGCAACCTGGGCGCGTCGGGCGCCGTCAGCCATGGCTTCGACCGGCTTGGCCTGATCGAATATCCCGGCTCCGTCGGCGATGAGGACAAGGTCCTTGAGGCCGCGATCGAGGCGGGCGCCGACGACGTCGAAAGCGATGGCGAGAGCCACTCCGTCTGGACCAGCGTCGAAAGCCTCCACGAAGTCGCTCGCGAGCTGGAAAAGACCCTGGGCGAGGCGGAGGGCGTGAAGCTGGCCTGGAAGCCGACCCTGAAGGTCGACGTGGGCGAAGATACCGCTGCGACGCTGTTCAAGCTGGTCGATACGCTGGACGACGATGACGACGTGCAGACCGTCTGGGGCAATTACGAAGTGTCCGAAGACGTGATGGAGAAGCTGGGCTAAGCCATGGGGGGCCACATCGCCAAGGCGATCTTGTCTGGGGCGATGATCGCGGCGATTTCGGAAGTCGGCAAGCGGCTGCCCGCGGCGGCAGCGCTTGTCGCCTCATTGTCGCTGATCTAGATGCTCATAATCGGCATCGATCCAGGCCTCGCCTGCACCGGGTGGGGCATCGTCGCCAAGTCCGGCAGCCGCCTCAGCCACGTCGCCAACGGTCAGGTCCGCACGGATACCAACGCTTCGCTTGCCGAGCGGCTCGTCACGCTGGATACCGAGCTGACCGACGTCATCCTTGCCCATCGCCCCGATACCGGCGCGGTCGAGGAAGTGTTCGTCAACACCAATGCGCAATCGACGCTGAAACTGGGGCAAGCGCGCGGCGTGTGCCTGCTGGCGCTGGCCCGCGCGGGCATGCCGGTGGCGGAATATGCCACCAGCCTGGTCAAGAAGGCGCTGGTCGGCACGGGCCGGGCCGAGAAAACGCAGGTCCAGGCGATGCTCAAAATCCTGCTGCCGGGCGTGAAGCCTGCCGGAGCGGATGCCGCCGACGCGCTGGCGGTGGCGATCACGCACGCCAATATGCTGGGCAGTCATCGCTGACGGGAACGGTGGCGTTGGCAACTCGTTGCACGCCCATGGAAAAACGTGACGAAGATTGGATGCGGGAGGCCGTGCGCCTAGCCGTGGATGAAAAGGGGACAGACCCCGCCAATACGCCGATCGCCGCTCTGGTGGTGCGCGATGGCCAATTCGTCGCCAGCGGTGTCAATCGCACGGCCGAACATTGCGATCCCACTGCCCACGCCGAGATCGAGGCTTTGCGCGCCGCCGGGAAGGCCCTGGGCGACATGCGCATGGAAGGCGCGACGCTCTACACCACGCTGCAACCCTGCGGGATGTGCACCATGGCCTCGATCTGGGCGGGCGTGAGCCGCATCGTCTATGGCGCGGGCCGTGACGACGTGCATGAGATGTATTTCGAGGATCGCCACCTCTCGACGCTCGATTTCGTGGCCGACGCCTACAAGGACGATCTCCAGCTGGAGGGCGGCGTGCTGACCGCCCAATGCGCCCCGCTGTACTACGGCCCGGATGACGATGTGCCGGAAGATCAGCAGGCGAACGACTAACGGCTAACTCCATGCAACGGGGCTGGCGCGGAGCCGGGGTTCCTGCCATAGGAACAAACCATGATCGCCCGTCTCTCCGGCACATTTGAGGATTTTGGCCCAGACTGGGCGGTGATCGACGTTCAGGGCGTGGGCTATCTGGTCCACTGCTCGGCCCGCACGTTGCAGGCCTTGGGTGTGCGCGGCGATCGGGCGGTAGTCTTTACCGACCTTCAGGTGTCTGAAAACGACATGCGCCTGATCGGCTTCGCCTCCGCCAGCGAGCGTGACTGGTTCCGCTTGCTGACGGCGGTGCAGGGTGTGGGTAGCAAGGTTGCCCTGGCGATCCTGTCCGCGCTGACGACGGAGGAACTGCAGCGCGCCTGCGCCGGTGGCGATGCCGCGATGGTGGCGCGTGCCAATGGCGTGGGGCCCAAGCTCGCCAGCCGGATCGTCAACGAATTGAAGGACAAGGCCGGCGCGCTGCCCACCGCCTCCGGTCTTGCCATCGCCGCTGCCCCCGCCGGCTCCGCCGCAGCCGACGCGGTTTCGGCGCTGCAGAACCTGGGCTTCAAGCCACCGGTCGCCAGCGCCGCCGTGGCGCGGGCGGTGGACGAGCTGGGCGAGGATGCAGGTCTCAACGAACTCGTCCGCGTCGCGCTGAAGCGGGCGGCGGGATGAGCGAGCGGGAAGCCCGGTGCCAGTGTGGCCAGCTGCGCATCCGCACGCAAAGCGATCCGGTGCGCGTCTCCGTCTGCCATTGCCTGGAATGCAAGCGCCGCAGCGGCTCGGCCTTCGCGGTGCAGGCGCGGTTTCCCGTCGAAAATGTCCAGATCACCGGCAATGCGCATCAGTGGTCGCGCACCGGGGATGAGGGCAACACCGCCACTTTCAGCTTTTGTCCCGGTTGCGGCTCCACGGTTTTCTATCGCTTCGATGCTGACCCCACCATGATCGCGGTGGCGGTAGGCGCTTTTGCCGATCCGACGTTTCCGGCCCCGATCTATTTCGTCTACGAAGAGCGGCGGCACCCGTGGGTAACGCTGCCTGCCGATATCGAGCGCCATGACTGACAATCCCCTTCTTGCCTCGTCCCGCCAGCCCGAGGATGCCGATGCGGCGCTGCGGCCCAAGACGTTGGCCGAGTTCGTGGGCCAAGCGGCGGCAAAGGGTAACCTCAAGGTTTTCATCGATTCGGCCCGCTCCCGCCGTGAGGCGATGGATCACGTCCTGTTCTTCGGGCCGCCGGGCCTCGGCAAGACGACACTGGCGCAAATCGTCGCGCGCGAACTGGGCGTGGGCTTTCGCGCCACCTCGGGGCCGGTGATCGCCAAGGCGGGTGATCTGGCGGCCTTGCTCACCAATCTCGAACACGGCGACGTACTGTTCATAGACGAGATTCACCGCCTCAATCCGGTGGTGGAGGAAGTGCTCTACCCTGCGATGGAAGACCGCGCGCTGGACCTCATCATCGGCGAAGGTCCATCCGCGCGCTCGGTGCGGATCGACTTGCCGCCCTTTACTCTTATCGGCGCGACGACGCGGCAGGGCCTACTGCAGACCCCGCTGCGCGATCGTTTCGGCATACCCGTGCGGCTGAATTTCTACACCGTGCCCGAGCTTGAACACGTCGTCACCCGGGGGGCGGGGCTGCTGGGCATCGGCATCGACAAGCCTGGCGCGACCGAGATCGCCCGACGTGCCCGGGGCACGCCGCGCGTGGCCGGGCGGCTGCTGCGCCGCGTGCGCGATTTCGCCCATGTCGCCGGCAGCGACACGATCACTCTCGCGATCGCCGATGATTCGCTGACGCGTCTCGAGGTGGACCGCCTGGGCCTGGATGCGCAGGATCGCCGCTATCTGATGATGATCGCCGACATCTATCGCGGCGGCCCTGTCGGCGTAGAGACGCTGGCTGCGGGGCTGTCTGAGCCGCGCGACACGATCGAGGAAGTGATCGAACCCTACCTGATCCAGATGGGCCTCGTCGCCCGCACCGCACGCGGTCGGTGCCTCAACGATGCCGGTTGGCGTCACCTGGGAATCGCTCCCCCCACCGGAACACAAAGCGGCTTGTTCGAGGAAGGCTGAGCCGCGCCGGCCGCGCTACAAGCGACGGTATGGTTTACAAGTCCCTGTCGGCACAGTCCCGTTTCGGTACATCCAGTGCCCTAGGTAGTGAAACCTATGTCGATTCTCGCTTCGGGACGGTGGATTCAGGGTTAACGCCGTTGTCCCGTTAAGAACTCTCTGCGTTCTGTGTGGCAGATGGATGCGACGGGACGCCAGTCCGTGACGGGTCTCTCCAGGGGTAAAGAGAAGAAAGCACCGCTTATGTCTGTCAGGATGGCCCTTGCTAAACTTTCCGCCTGTGCGGCAGGCTGCGCTCTGATCGGCGGCGGCGCCGTGCACGTGGCCGAGACGGCGGCGAAGCAGGGGCAGTATCGCTCGGTCAAGGGCGGTGACAAGCGGGTGAAGCTGGTCAAGACCATCAAGCCGGTGAAGCGCACCGCTCGCCCGCAGATGGTGAAGCGGGTGCGCAAGGTGATTCGTCGTACGTGCTGCACGCAGCCTGCGCCGCAGATGGCGATGGTGCCGTTGCCCCCACCGTACATCCCGCCTGCGCTCGCTTATGGCGGCGGTGGCGGCGGCGTTCCCGTAGTGATCGGCGGCGGACCGCTGGGTGGCTTTGGTGGCGGCTTCTTCGGCGGCTTCTTCGGCGGCGGCGGTGGCGGTGGTGGCGGCAGCGTTGTCGTGACCTCCACCAGCAGCGGCGGCTCGACGTCCTCTTCGGGTGGCTCCACCTCATCTTCTGGCGGCTCGACCTCCAGTTCCAGTTCGACCGGTGGACTGACCACCACGACCTCTACCAGCTCTGGCGCAACCAGCACAAGTTCGGGCGCAACGAGCACAAGTTCAGGGGCCACTAGCACCAGCTCGGGCGCAACAAGCACCAGCACGAGTTCGGGCGCTACCAGCACCAGCACCAGCTCTGGCGCGACGAGCACAAGCACCAGTTCGGGTGCGACGAGCAGCAGCACTAGCAGCTCGACCTCCACGTCTTCGTCCACCTCGTCTTCGACTTCCAGCTCGACGTCGAGCAGCACCTCCGGCGGCACTTCGACGACATCGACCACCAGCGGGACGAGCGGCACCAGCGGCCACGAAGTGCCCGCACCGCCGATGCTGATCCTGTTCGGGGCGGGCGCGGCAGCCGTGATCGGCCGGCGCAAATGGGCCAAGTAAGGCCAACTGAGCGACCAGCACAGTCTTCCAAGAGCAAAGAAGGGCGGTGCCGGTGGCACCGCCCTTTTTCGTTCGAGGTGGGCGAAGCCGGGTGAGCTCGTGCGAGGTATCCCGACTTCGCTGGATACGAACGGGAAGGGCGGCGTCTGGCCTACACAAAGAAAAACCCCGTCCTGCACTTGGCAGGACGGGGTTTTGTAGGCCGAACTCAGGCCGTGATCAGGCGGCGAGCTTACGCAGGACGTACTGCAGGATGCCGCCGTTGTTAAAGTATTCCACTTCGTTGGCGGTATCGATGCGGCACAGCGCGGTGAAGGTGAAGGTGGAGCCATCCTTGCGGGTGACTTCGACTTCCACGTCCTGCTGCGGCTTCAGGCTGGCGACGCCCTTGATGGTGAAGCTGTCGTCACCGGTGAGGCCCAGCGAGTTGCGATCGTCGCCTGCCTTGAACTGCAGCGGCAGCACGCCCATGCCGACCAGGTTCGAACGGTGGATACGCTCGAAGCTCTCGACGATGACCACGCGCACGCCCAGCAGGTTGGTGCCCTTCGCCGCCCAGTCACGTGACGAGCCGGTGCCGTATTCCTTGCCGGCGATCACGATCATCGGCGTGCCTTGCGCCTTGTGCTTCATGGCGACGTCGTAGACCGCGCCCACTTCGGCGCCATAACGGCTCATGCCGCCTTCGATGCCGGGGACCATCTCGTTCTTGATGCGGATGTTGGCGAAAGTGCCGCGCATCATCACGTCGTGGTGGCCACGGCGCGCGCCGTAGGAGTTGAAGTCCGCCTTGGCGACCTGATGCTCCATCAGCCACTGGCCAGCGGGGCTGTCGGCCTTGATCGAGCCGGCGGGGCTGATGTGGTCGGTGGTGATCGAATCGCCCAGGATCAGCAGGGGCTTGGCCTCGATGATGTCATTCACCGGTGCCGGCGTCATCTCCATGCCCTCGAAGTAAGGCGGGTTGGCGACGTAGGTCGAGCCCGCGCGCCATGAGTAGGTGTCCGAACCGGTCACGCTGATCGACTGCCAGTGGGTGTCACCGCGGTAGACGTCGGCATAGCGGGCCTGGAACATGGCGCGATCCATGCAGGTCGCCATGGTTTCGGCGATCTCGTTGTTCGTGGGCCAGATGTCACGCAGGTAGACGTCCTGGCCGTCCTTGCCGGTGCCGACCGGGGTGTCGACGAAGTCGGTCACGACCGTGCCCTTGAGCGCGTAGGCGACGACCAGCGGGGGCGAGGCCAGGAAGTTCGCGCGCACGTCGGGCGATACGCGGCCTTCGAAGTTGCGGTTGCCCGAGATCACGGCGCTGGCGACCAAGCCGTTCTCGTTGATCGCCTTGCTGATCGGCTCTGCCAGCGGACCGGAGTTGCCGATGCAGGTGGTGCAGCCGTAGCCGACCAGGTTGAAGCCGATGTTGTCGAGGTGCTGCTGCAATCCGGCCTTGTTGAGGTAGTCGGTGACGACCTGCGATCCGGGGGCGAGCGAGGTCTTAACCCACGGCTTGGGCTTGAGGCCCAGCTCATCGGCCTTCTTGGCGACGAGGCCGGCGGCGACCAGAACCGACGGGTTCGAGGTGTTGGTGCAGCTGGTGATCGCGGCGATCACCACGTCACCGTCCCCGATGTCGAAGCTCTTGCCCTCGACCGGGACACGCGTGGCGGTCTTCTTGTAGATCTTCTCCATGTCGGCGTTGAACACTTCGTCGACGTCGGGCAGCGAGACCCAGTCCTGCGGACGCTTCGGGCCGGCGAGCGAAGGCACCACGGTGGACAGGTCCAGCTCCAGCGTGCTGGAGAATACCGGGTCGGCGGCGCCAGCCTCGATCCAGAAACCCTGCTCCTTGGCATAGGCTTCGACCAGCGCGATCTGGTCTTCCTCGCGGCCGGTGAGGCGCAGATAGTCTAGGGTCTTGTCGTCGATGCCGAAGAAGCCGCACGTCGCGCCGTATTCCGGGGCCATGTTGGCCAGCGTCGCGCGGTCCGCCAGGCTGAGCGAGGCGAGGCCGGGGCCGTAGTATTCCACGAAGCGGCCGACGACGCCGTGCTTGCGCAGCATCGAGGTGCAGGTGAGCACGAGGTCGGTGGCGGTGACGCCTTCCTTCAGCTCGCCCACGAACTTGAAGCCCACCACTTCGGGGATGAGCATGGAAACGGGCTGGCCCAGCATCGCGGCCTCAGCCTCGATCCCGCCAACGCCCCAGCCCAGCACGCCCAGGCCGTTTACCATGGTGGTGTGGCTGTCCGTACCGACGCAGGTGTCGGGATAGGCGACGGTCTGGCCGTCCTGATCGGTGGAGGTCCATACCGACTGTGCTATATATTCCAGGTTCACCTGGTGGCAGATGCCGGTGCCTGGGGGCACGGCGGAGAAGTTGTCGAGCGACTTGGAGCCCCACTTGAGGAAGTCATAGCGCTCCATGTTGCGCTGGTACTCGATCTCGACGTTCTCTTCCGCGGCGCGCGGATGGCCGAACTCGTCCACCATGACCGAGTGGTCGATGACGAGGTTCACGGGGACCAGCGGATTGATCTTCGAGGTGTCACCGCCCAGCTTGCGGATCGCATCGCGCATCGCGGCCAGGTCGACCACGCAAGGCACGCCGGTGAAGTCCTGCAGCAGCACGCGCGCCGGCCGGTACTGGATCTCGTCACCGGTCTTGGGGTTTTTCTGCCAGTCGACCAGCGCCTGGATGTGGTCGGTCGAAACGGTGAAACCGCCGTCCTCGAACCGGAGCAGGTTTTCCAGCAGCACCTTCATCGAGAACGGCAGGCGCGAAACATCGCCCAATTTCTCGGAAGCCTTCTTGAGCGAATAGTACGCGATGTCCTTGCCGCCCACAGACATGGTGCTGCGAGTGCCGAGAGTATCCTGTCCGACCTGGGTCATGTGGGCGTGTTCCCCTTGGAGTTTGGCCCGCCGCGTCAGTTCGGCCAAGGGCCGGTTCATGCTGCAATGCGACAAGCAGGTTTGTCGGCCCCGCCGATGCGCGTTTGGCGCCGTCAGGTCAAGAGTTGCGAGGCCGAAGCGGCGGCTATCGCACTCGCGCTAGACCGCGGTCTGCTCGGTCGGTCCTTGCGGATCGTGCCGCGTGCCGATCCAGCAGCCCAGCACGATCAGGGCGGTCCCGGCCAGCGTCACCGCATCGACCGGTTCGTGGAAGAACACCCATCCGAACAGCGCCGCCCAGATGAAGGCGGAATATTCGATCGGCACCAGCACTTGTGCCTCGGCGCGGGCGTAGCCCCAGGCGAACAAGGAAAGCGCCGCCGTTCCGCACGCGGCACCGATGGCGATCAGGCCAAGGGCGGGCAAAGTCGGTGGCACGAACAGCCAGGGGGCCGCCAGCCCCAGCAGCACGGCGATCACCAGGTTCTGGAAAAGCGCCACCTCCACCGCCCCCGCCTGCTGCGATAGCTTGCGTTGAAGCACGAGGTTGGCGGCATAGAGCAGGGCGGAAACGATCGCGGCGGTGACGCCGATCACGACCTGGGGATTGGCCACGGTAACGCCAAGGCGATCACCCACGATTACGCCCACGCCGGCAAGGCCCAGCAGCGATGCGAAAATGGCGCGGCGGTGGATCCGTTCCTTGAGGAACACGCCTGCCAGGAGCAGCGCGATCAGTGGCGCGATGAAGGTGATGGCGATCCCCTCCGCGATCGGCAGGCGAACGATGGCGACGAAGAACAGGATCGCCATCCCTGCGCTCACGACCGAGCGGATGATGTGCAGCCGGATCACCTCGGGAGGCGGCCGGCGGCGCGCACGCAACAACCAAACCGGCAGGATCATGCCCAGCCCCATCATATTGCGCAGCACCAGCGCCGTATAGACACCGACCGCCAGCGACCCGCCCTTGATGGCCGCATCCATCCCGCTGAACAGCGCGATGCCCACGCTTACCGCCAGTACGGGGGCGAACCTGTGAGTGATCGGGGCGGTGGTGGCCATGATGGCCAGAGCTTTCGGCGCATCGGGCCCACCGCGCAATGGACGGGCACGGAAAATTTGCCAGACCGGCCACGATCCGCTCTTTATTTACCGTACGGTCCGGACAAATGCTTGATGTTGCTGCCGGGGAGGGGCTAATCTGCACCTAAGCGGGTTTGGGGCGGTTCATCTGCCGTAGGGCACAAGCCACTCGGCAACAGATTAAGTTTGGAGCGTATCCTGGTTTCGATGACTCAGCGCCGCCGTTCGGCCGTTTCGGCCTTCACCCTGAGCGGGCTCATCCTGGCCGCGATTGCGGGTCAGCCCGCAGTCGCGCAAAGCGCCGCGTCCGCAAAGTCCGCCCCCAGGATCAAGCCGCAGCCGTCGGTGTCCGATTGGGATATCGGTGCGCCCAGCACGTCTCCCGGCACTGCCGCGCCTACTCCGCCCGCCTCTGTCCAGGGACTGCCGCCGGCTGCGGAGGACGCCGATCCATCCAGCACCGCGCAACCGGTGGTGCAGGCCGTGCCCGTGCTCGAACCGGTGCTGGACTGGTCGGTGGCGGATGCGAATGCGTTGCTGTCGGTGATCCAGGGTATCAAGTCTGAGGGCCTGTTCGCCAAGGATTACCGGCCTGACGCGTTGAAGGCCGCGATCGCGAGCGGTGCGGGCGATGGTCTGAACCAGGTCGCCAGCAAGTCCTTCGCGTGGTTGATCGAGGATTTGCGCGATGGGCGCACGCCGATGACCGCCAGAGTGCAGTGGTTCGCCGTCGACCCCGACCAGGACCAGATGCCGACTGCGCAGATCATGGCCGATGCCCTGGCGGCGCACGATGTCGCAGGCGTGGTGAACCGCCTCGCGCCGACGCACCCCGACTATGCCGTGCTTAAGCAGGCGTTGGCCTCGACTCCTGAAGCCCAGGCCGCCACCAAGTCGCTGATCCGCGCCAATATGGATCGCTGGCGGTGGCTGAAGCACGATCTGGGCGATGTCTATCTCATCACCAACGTGCCTGAGTTCCAGCTGCGCCTCACGGTGAAGAACCGGATCGTTCGCACATACAAGACGGTGGTGGGCAAGCCGGGCCGCACGGCTACGCCGCAGTTGGCCGAAACTGTTAGCGCCGTCGTCTTCAATCCGACTTGGACGGTACCGCAGTCGATCGTGAAGGGTGAAGGGCTCGGGGCCAAGGTCATCGGCAGCCCGGGCTGGGCGCGCGCCAACGGATACAAGGGCGTGAAAAACGCGGACGGCTCGATCACCGTGGTGCAACAGCCGGGCAAGAACAACGCCTTGGGCCTGATGAAGATCGACATGCCCAATCCGCATGCCATCTACCTGCATGACACGCCGTCCAAGCAATATTTCAACTCCGAAGTGCGCGCGTTCAGCCACGGCTGCATCCGCACGGAGCGCGCGGTGGAGCTAGGCATGACGATGGCGATCCTGGGCGCGCAGATGCCGCCGGATCAGGCCGCCGACATGAGCCGGGCGGGCGTCTATCAGAAGGTGGCGATGACGCGGACGTTCCCGGTCTATATCACCTACATGACCATGGCGCGTTCGATCGATGGCCAGCTGAAGAAGTTTGCGGACATCTACGATCGCGACAAACCGGTCTTGGCCAGCTTTGCCGCCCCGCGTGAGGCAAAAACCACACAGCGGGCCAGCGACGAGCCGATCATCCAGCTGGACAACCCCTTGTAAGCATTTGCAGAATCATCGCCGTTTCAGGGGGTATACGGAATGTTAACCTGCGGAAAATTCGCAGAAACATTTCTCACCTGGAACGGCGGCACGCTTATCAACGTTCACTATGACAAGTGATACGATGGGATGAGCATGGCTTCGCGATTGAAAACCAGGGTTTTACTCGTCGAGGATGAGCCGATTATCCGTGCGGTCGGCACCGATGCCCTAGAAGAAGCCGGCTTTGAAGTGATCGAAGCAAACGACGCCGACCACGCGGTCCGTATTCTGGAAATGCTCGGCGAAGTGCAGGTCCTGTTCACCGACATCCGGATGCCCGGTAGCATGAACGGCCTGCAACTGGCGCGCCTGGTTCATCAGCGTTGGCCCAATATGAAGATCCTGGTCACGTCTGGCGATACTTGGCCGACCACGCAGCAAATGCCACTGGAAGGGCACTTCTTGCCCAAGCCCTACAATCTGGATGTCCTGCAGGCCGAGGTCACCGCTTTACTTGACTGAAAGCCGATCAGCGCCTCGCAGCGCCAAACGCATCGACGCGGCGCGCGAAATCCGCGCGCAAGTTTGACCAGAACAGCGTCATATCGAACAAGTGGTAGTTGTTGCCGGGAAGTACGTATGGCCCCAGATCCAAGGGCGGCGGCGGACCGATGTGCAACAGATGGTCCGCGCCACAGGATGCGGGTACCACCCCCCGTGTTAGCGCACCGGTGCCGTTGCTCAGATCCGGAACCAGCGTGCCCAGGTTTGCAGAGGCGGGCGCATTGCCGCCTTCCCGGCCATCGATCGGGTTGACGCAGATGAACGAGCTGTTCTCACCCACTTCCTGGCCGTCCAATCCCTTGCGCCGGGCATAGGCGCGCAGCAGCATCTCAGTTTCGGGCGGATCGGCGAACGTAAGCCAGCTGGCCACGCACCCGGTCGAAGTGGGCTCCTTGCAGGCGGGCATCCCCATCAAGGGCAGATCGCGATCATTCGATACCGGCCAGCCAATCACGTAGGCAACGGCGATCCGCTTGGCGAGCGGCGTCCCGGCGATCTTGTCCCGGATCAGCCGGCGCAGGTGAAAGGCCCCTTGGCTATGGCCTGCCAGCACGATCGGCTGATCGGGACGGATCGATTTCACGAACATCTCGAAGGCCTGAGCCACGTCACGATAAGCCAGGTCGAGCGCCTGGGTGGCCTGGGGTGCATCGGTCAGAAATGCGCCGATCGCGGCCTGGCGGTAGCGCGGGGCCCAGATGTCCGGGCTGGTGTTGAACGGGCTAGCCATGCCTTGAACGAACAAGCGCGATCGTTGGCGAGAGACGTCATCGTCCAGCGAGGCGTTCCAACTGGTCCGGCTGACCAGACCGGTGGGATGCACGAAAAAAACGGCGGCATCGACCTTCTTTTCTGTGACGGGATCTGCCGCCGTGGCCGCCTCGCTTGCGGCGCTACTCGTCTCCGGCGACGGCGCGCCGCTCGTCGATTCGGCGTAGTTGGACGGCAGCCAGCGCGCGGGGTCGTTCGCCATGCCGGGGCGGGCCAGCCACATGTTGGGATTTTCGTAGCTGGCGTCTGCCAAGCGGGGCTGATCAGTGAATGCCGCTGACGGCACGAACGCGATCTCGGTCAGGTCCTCGGCAAAAAAGCGTAACCCGAACAGAACCGCCATCACCAATACGGTGAGGCCGACCACGATATACAAGAACTTGCGCGCCATCGGGACCGGGCCTTAGAGGCTCATCGCGCCCAGCGAAAGGGCACTGCGGGTAGTACGGGCCGGTAATCCGGGCAGGCGATCGGCGGGGAGGTGGGACGGCACCGCTCTCAGGCGGTGGCGCGCTGTGGCGTCCCCGTGCCGTTCTCCTGCTCTTCCTGGTTATGCTTCGCGGTGCGTTCGAGCCACACCTTGATCATTGCGACCATCGGATCGGCTAGCGCCAGACCCAGAATTCCGAACAGAACGCCCATGACAAGCTGTGCTGCCAGCACCAGAGCGGGCGGCAGATCCACTGTCTTACGCGCGATAATCGGCACGATGACGTAGCCGTCGATCGTCTGCACCAGGGCGTAGACGATGATGGTGAAGATACCCATGTCGGTCCCGCCGGAGAAACCGACCATGATCATCAACGCGCCAGAAATCGGGGCCCCGATATTGGGCAGCGCGGCGAGTAGCGCGGTAATCAGGCCGAGCAGGAACGCCATCGGCACGCCGTACAGTTCCAGCATGATCCAGGTGGCGATGCCCTCCACCCCCATGCCCAGCAGGCGACCGAACAGCAGACGACGCAACGAACGCCCCATCTCCTGCGCGGTCCGCTCGAATTCGTCGCGGCGATCCGCCGGGAGAATCCAGGCGACGCCGCGGCGGTAGATGTCGGGCTCGATCGCGAAGTAGATGCCCAGCACCACGATCAGGAACAGCGTGGTCAGGCCACCGATCAGCCCGCCAACGGCACGCGTGACCTGTCCGATACCGCCCATCGCCTGTTGCGCCAGCTTGCGCACATCGCCGCCATCGACATTGATGCCGTGGCCCCGCAGCCAAGCCAGGCCCTTGTAGAACTGCCCCTCGATCGTCGCGGGAAGTTGGGCCGCCTGTTGCGCCACCTGACTGCCGGCGAATTGCATCATCCACAAAAGGAATGCTAGCGCCGCCACAAGGATGATCGCGACACGAAAGCCGCGACCGATTGGTAGGACCCGACCGAGCAATCGCGCGCCGCCATCGATCAGCGCCGCAAAGACGATCCCGCCGAAGATCACCAGCAGCGATCCCGAAACGAAGATCGCCAATCCGAACAGCAGCGCGACGCCCATCCACACCATCGCCCGCCGGACTTCGGAACGCACGCGCGGATCGGAAATGTCGGTGGGACCGGCCAGGCCTTCTTCGATCACCGTTTCGGTATCGGGGCGCTTTTCCTGGACGCTCACGAAGCGGTCGCAGCGCTGGAGGGGGAAACTTCCAGTGGTGGCCGCAGCGATGTTCCGGCGCGATGGCCGCGCAGCGCGGAGAACCAGCTGAGCGGGTTCCAGCTTTGGCTGCCGTCAAGCGAGAAGGTGATGAACTCGGCCCGGCCGCCGATGTCGGAAAGCGGAACGGGTCCGCCCAGGCCATTGCCCCAAAGCGGCATGCGGCTGTCGGCGGAATGATCGCGGTTGTCGCCCATTAGAAAAACGTGCCCCTCCGGTACCGTGATCTCAGCGAAATGGTCCAGTCGCTGGTTCAGGTGATCGATGATCGTGTAACTCGCACCATTGGGCAATGTTTCGTGATAGGCGGGCAACTCGTAAACCTCGCGACCGCTGGGCAGACGCGTGCGATATTCGTCGAAATCCTCGAGGCAAGCGCGCTGGTATCCACCGGAATCGCACATCAGTTTGTCTTCGACGGGCAACTGCACTGGCGGCTCAACCCGTTGCGGCACCGGCTTGCCATTGAGGATGATCTGGCCGTTGACGACGGCGATCCGGTCTCCTGGCAGCGCGACCACGCGCTTGATCAGGTCCTCCTTGCGATTGCGCGGCACGACGATCACGATGTCGCCATACTCCGGCGTGCGACCCAAGATCCGCCAGTCGCTGCGCGGCAGCAGGTGAAAGCTGATGGATGACCAATCCCATCCATAGGGGTATTTAGATACGACCAGCCGATCGCCCACCAGCAAGTTGGGCATCATCGATATCGAGGGAATGTAAAACGGTTTGGCGATGAAGCTGTGAAAGCCCAGCACAGCCAGCAGCATCAGCACCAGCCCACGCAATTCGCGCTTCCAGTCGATCCGCTCGGTCGCGGGTGCTTCTGTCGGGGGCGCGTCTCGAGGGGGAACGGGGGCAAGGTCTTCCGGCAAGGCGGCCTCGGCGTTGATCTTGCTCATCAGGACGGGACCTATACGGGACGCGCTTCGAGGATGACGAAGGCCTGCGCCCATGGATGGTCATCGGTGAGCGTCAGGTGAACCACAACCTCGTGACCTTGCGGGGTAAGAGATCGCAGGCGATCGGCCGCACCGCCGGTCAGGGCGAGGGTGGGCGCACCCGAGGGTGCATTGACGACGCCGATGTCCTTCATGAAGACTCCGGCCTTGAAGCCGGTGCCCACCGCCTTTGAGAACGCCTCCTTCGCGGCGAACCGCTTGGCCAGCGTTCCCGCGATCGTATGCGGCCGGCGCGCGGCTTTCGCCCGCTCCACATCGGTGAAGACACGCTCCAAAAAACGATCGCCGAACCGGTCCAGCGAGGACTGGATGCGCTCGATATTGCACAAGTCGGAGCCCAGGCCGATGATCACCGTACCGCGTCCATCAGCTCGCGCATCTTCCGCACGCTGGCTTCCAAACCGCAGAAGATCGCCTCGCCGATCAGGTAGTGCCCGATGTTCAGCTCCGCGAGTTGGGGAATGGCGGCGATCGGCTGGACGTTGTCATACGTCAGGCCATGCCCGGCGTGCGGCTCGATCCCGTTCTTCGCGGCGAGCGCGGCCATTTCGGCGATGCGCTTTAGCTGGATGGCGACATCGCCTCCCGTGGCATGCGCATATTCGCCGGTGTGCAATTCCACCACTGGCGCGCGCAACGCCATTGCCGCCTCGATCTGGCGCGGTTCGGGCGCGATGAACAGGCTGACGCGGATGCCGGCGTCCGCCAGGCGGGAGACGAGCGGAGCGAGCCGGTTATGCTGGCCGGCTGCATCGAGGCCGCCCTCGGTCGTGCGCTCCTCGCGCCGTTCGGGCACGATGCAGGCGGCGTGGGGACGATGACGGAGTGCGATGTCCACCATCTCGTCCGTCGCGGCCATTTCCAGATTGAGCGGCAGGCCGGTGGCGGCCAGAACCCGTGCCAGATCCTCGTCCCGGATGTGGCGGCGATCCTCGCGCAAATGGACGGTGATGCCGTTGCCGCCGGCCTGGGCCACGATTTCCGCCGCACGCACCGGATCGGGATGCTCGCCACCACGCGCGTTACGGATGGTGGCGACGTGATCGATATTGACGCCGAGGCGCAAGGGGCTGGCTGGAGCTGTCACGCGGGTTCCATGCTCTATAATTAAGATGGACGCTCAGGGCTGAACGCGGCTTCCCGGCTTGATCGCGGGCTGTGCGGCCAATTCGGGCGGAAGCTCGTCGGCAGCATATGTCGGGAACGTCAGCGCGACCAGAGCGGTGAAAGGGACGCCGAACTCAGCCGTTCCGGCCGATCGATCCACCAGCGCCGCCGCAGCGATCACCTCGCCGCCGGCCGCCTCGATCGCGACGATCGCCTCGCGAGAGGACTTGCCGGTGGTCACCACGTCTTCGACCATCAGCACCTTGTCGCCCGGCTCCAGGCTGAAGCCGCGCCGCAGCTCGAACGTGCCTTCGGGTCGCTCCACGAACATAGCGTCGACTTGTAAGGCGCGGCCCATCTCATGACCAATGATCACGCCGCCCATCGCGGGCGCCACCACCTTGTTGATCTGGCGTCGCAGGTCGTGCGGCAGCTTGGCCGCCAACGCCGTGGCGAGGCGGGCCGCCCGCTCGGGATTCATCAGGACGCGCGCGCACTGTAGGTAATGCGCGCTGTGCCGGCCGGAGGAGAGAAGGAAGTGGCCTTCCAGCAGAGCCTTGCTCGCGCGGAACTCGGCAAGAACGGCGTCATCCTGCATCGTCAATGTGATCCTTGTCATAGAGCCGGGCGTGGCCAAGGCATTCCGGCGGTTCCCCGGGTGTCAAAAATTCCCCTAGAGGCGCTTGAGACGCGCGGCAAGCGCGCGTATAGGCGCGGCTCAAGGGGCGATTTATCCCCGCATCTGGTGTGCGCAGGTCCGCTGTGATCCGCGCCGCCGACACAGGGAATCGGGGAAGCACGACGAATGAAGTCCGGTCTCAACCTTCGTGCGGCAAGTCGCGCACTTAAGGCGTTTGGTCTTTCGGCGGCGCTCGTAGCGCTGCCGCAGGTGGCGTTCGCAGCGGCCGCTTCGCCGGTGCCAGCCTATTCGACGCCAGCTGCCGGTGCTCCGGGTGCGCAAGCCCCCGTCGCGGCGGACAAGGGTGCGGGCGCCGTCGAGGCTGCTGGTAATCCGTTGAACACAAGCGGGCCCACGGCAGACGCCGCCGCCGCACCGGGTTACACCCCGATGAAGCCGACCCCCGGCATCGGCATGCCTGTGGATGGCGGTATCGGCCTGCAGAAGCAGTTCTCGCCGTTCGGTGAGTACGGCCGCTGGATTCACGACATCGTGCTGATCCCGCTGATCGCGGCGATCACGGTATTCGTGCTGGCTTTGCTCGTCTGGGTTGCCGTTCGCTACAACCGCCGGGCCAACCCTGTCGCCTCGCGCACCAGCCACAACACCCTCCTGGAAGTGGCATGGACGCTGGTTCCGGTGCTGATCCTGGTCTGCATCGCGGTCCCCTCGATCGACCTGATCGCCAAGCAGTACAAGCCGGCACCCAAGTCGGCGCTGACGATCAAGATCACCGGCAACCAGTGGTTCTGGTCTTACGGTTATCCGGACAATGGTGACTTCGAAGTCAACTCGTACATGCTGAACCTGCCGGGCCAGCCGGTGATCAACGCCGGCGTGCGCGAAGTGGGCTCCAAGCCGTGGGACGGCCCGAGCCACATGGAAGTGGACAATCGCCTGGTCGTTCCCGCCGGTGAGCCGATCCGCCTGCAAATCACTGCGGCCGACGTGATCCACTCGTTTGCCGTGCCTTCGCTCTGGTTCAAGCTGGACGCTGTTCCGGGCCGTATCAACGAGAAGGTGCTCTTCATCGAGAAGCCAGGCGTCTATTACGGTCAGTGTTCGGAACTGTGCGGTGTGAAGCATGGCTACATGCCGATCGCCGTGGAGGCTCTGCCTCGCGCGCAGTATAACGCCTGGGTGCTGGGTCATCCCGGCGGCCTGATCGATGGCCAGAAGAAGCTGATCGACGCCACCGCCCAGGCTCCGGCCGCAGGCGCTGACGAGACGGCTGACCCTGCCGACAATGCGAGCGAGGCGGTTCCGGCCGTCGAGACGACCTCGTCGCCCGCCGCGTAACGAAATTCAGTACGAAGGTCCGAAGAAATGGCCACCACCGCAGATCACTTCCAGGGTCACGTCGATGACCATCACGGTCACGCCGATCATGACCATAAGCCGGGCTTCTTCGCCCGGTGGTTCATGTCGACCAACCATAAGGACATCGGCACGATGTACCTTATCTTCGCGATCTTCGCGGGGGTCATCGGTGGCGCGGTTTCGGGTATCATGCGTGCCGAACTGATGCATCCCGGCATCCAGTATCTGGGTGCGGTCGCCTCTTTCTTCGGTGACGATGCCAGCGATTTCAACGCCACGCTTCACATGTGGAACGTGCTGATCACCGCCCACGGCCTGATCATGGTGTTCTTCGTGGTCATGCCGGCCACGATCGGTGGCTTCGGCAACTGGTTCATCCCGCTCATGATCGGCGCGCCCGACATGGCGTTCCCGCGAATGAACAATATCTCGTTCTGGCTGACCTTTGCCGGCTTCTGCTCGCTGATGATGTCGGCGTTCGTGCCCGGTGGTCTGGGTAACGGCGCGGGTACGGGCTGGACGGTCTATGCCCCGCTTTCGACTTACGGCTCGACCGGCCCTGCCGTCGATTTCGGTATCTTCGCGCTGCACCTTGCCGGTGCCGGTTCGATCATGGGTGCCATCAACCTGATCACCACGATCTTTAACATGCGCGCTCCAGGCATGACGATCCACAAGATGCCGCTGTTTGTATGGTCGGTGTTGGTCACCGCGTTCCTGCTGTTGCTGGCTCTGCCGGTCCTGGCTGCTGCGATCACCATGCTGATCACCGATCGCAATTTCGGCACCACGTTCTTCGATCCCGCGGGCGGTGGCGATCCGGTCCTTTACCAGCACTTGTTCTGGTTCTTCGGTCACCCTGAAGTCTACATCATGATCCTGCCAGCATTCGGCATGGTCTCGCAGATCATCTCCACCTTCTCGAAAAAGCCGGTCTTCGGTTACCTCGGCATGGCTTACGCCATGGTGGCGATCGGCGTGGTTGGCTTCATCGTGTGGGCCCACCACATGTACACCACCGGCCTTAGCGTAAACACGAAGATGTACTTCACCGCCGCGACGATGGTGATTGCCGTGCCGACCGGCGTGAAGATCTTCTCGTGGATCGCGACGATGTGGGGCGGCAGCCTTGAATTCAAGTCGCCGATGGTCTGGTCGCTGGGCTTCATCTTCCTGTTCACCGTGGGCGGTGTCACCGGCGTGGTCCTGGCCAACGGCGGCGTGGATGACGTGCTGCACGATACCTACTATGTCGTGGCGCACTTCCACTACGTGCTGTCGCTGGGTGCCGTCACCGCGCTCTTCGCCGGGTTCTACTATTGGTTCCCGAAGATGAGCGGCCGGATGCACTCGGAATTCCTGGCGCACGTCCACTTCTGGATCTTCTTCATCGGCGTGAACCTGATTTTCTTCCCGATGCACTTCCTGGGTCTGCAGGGCATGCCGCGTCGTTACCCCGACTATGCGGAAGCCTATACGCACTGGAACCAGGTCGCGACGGTGGGCTACATGATCATGGCGGTCAGCATCGTGATCTGGTTCATCAACATCCTGTATGCCTTCACTGCCGGTAAGCGCGCCGAAGGTAACTACTGGGGTGAAGGTGCCACGACGCTGGAGTGGACGCTGTCCAGCCCGCCGCCGTTCCACCAGTTTGAGACGCTGCCTGTCATCGAAGACGCGGGCCACCATTGATGGAGGGCGCCCGCCCCGACGGGGCCGGGCTCCGCCAATCTCCCTCCCCGCCACTCGACTTCGAGACTGGCTTGGGAGGGGCTAGGAGAGGGCATGTCGCCCTCCCTACTCGTTTGAAGTTCTGCTGATGACCAAACAGGCCCTCCCTCGATCTCTTCCGCAAACCGGAGGAGAGTCTACAGACCCCCGGCTTACGGCGAGCGGCGGTCTTCCCCCGGCTGATTGGCGTGATTTTTTCGCGCTTACCAAGCCGCGCGTGATGAGCTTGGTGATCTTCACCGGCTTGTGTGGCCTGCTTGCCGCGCCCGAGCGGATCCACCCGGTCCTTGCCTTCACCGCGATCCTGTGCATCGCGGTGGGCGCGGGTGGCGCTGCCGCGCTGAACCAATGGTGGGAAGCCGATATCGACGCCGGGATGAAGCGCACCGCCGCACGTCCGCTGCCGCAAGGCCGGATGCACCGAACTGATGCGCGTGACTTCGGCGTTGCCATCTCCGCCGGATCTGTTCTGCTGATGGGCCTGGCGATAGGCTGGCTTGCCGCTGCGATCCTGGCCGTCTCTATCGTCTACTACGCGGTCGTCTATACCATCTGGCTCAAGCCTCGCACGCCGCAAAATATTGTAATCGGCGGCGGCGCCGGGGCTTTCCCGCCGCTGATCGGATGGGTCGCTGCCACAGGGCACATCAGCTTGATGCCGGTGCTGCTGTTCGCGATCATTTTCTTTTGGACGCCCCCGCATTTCTGGGCGCTCGCGCTGTTCGTGAAGTCGGATTACGCTAAGGTCGGCATTCCGATGCTGCCGGTGGTGGCCGGCGAAAAGGCAACTCGCACGCAGATCCTGATCTATGCGGTCCTGCTGCTGCCGCTCAGCGTGCTGCCGTGGTGGATCGGTGGGGCAGGGGCGATCTATGGCATTAGCGCGATCGTGCTGTCGCTGCTGTTCCTGGCGCTCTCAGTCCGAGTTGGCCTGCGTCAGCGGACCGGGCCGGACGATACGATGAAGCCCGAAAAGCAGCTGTTCGGCTATTCTGTGCTTTATCTCTTTGTGTTGTTTGGCGCTTTGGTGGCGGATCGCTTTCTGCCGATGTAAGGGACTGCCATGAGTCGCGAAACTGATCCCAAGCGCATCCGGCGCAACCGCAACAACGTCCTTGGCCTCCTTCTGGCGGCCTTCGTGATCCTGGTCTTCCTGATCTCGCTCGCGAAGATGGGCTGATTCGATGAATGCCAAGACCTTGGACGGCCTCGGCCGCAATCGTCGGATCGCCTTGATGGCGCTCGCGGTTGCCGCCGCGATGCTTGGCCTGGGATTTGCCTCGGTGCCGCTGTATCGGCTGTTCTGCCAGGCGACCGGGTTCGACGGCACCACCCAACGCGTTACCGAGGACGAGGCTGCGCAGATCAAGGCGGTGGCGAACACCATGTCCATCCGGTTCGACGCCAATGTGGAACGGGGTATGCCGTGGCAGTTCAAGCCCTTGCAGCGCACTGACGATATCACCATCGGCGTGCGCGATATGGCGCTGTTCTGGGCAAAGAACACTTCGGACCATGCGATCACCGGCACTGCCAGTTTCAATGTGGAGCCGGAGCAGGTCGGCAAATATTTCAATAAAATCCAGTGCTTCTGCTTTACCGAGCAGACCTTGAAGCCTGGCGAGGAAGTGCGGATGCCGGTGCTCTACTACGTTGATCCCGCGATCCTGAACGATCCTGACGCCAAGGACGTGGAGCAGATCACGTTGAGCTACACCTTCCACCCTGCCATCAACAGCGGAGCAAAGGCACTGGACCGTACCGCTTCAGGTAGATAAGGGCTGGGCAAACCTCTCGCGGCGGGTGCGCCGTGGACTGCCATCAACAGGGACGTAGGCATCATGGCCGGTAGCAAGACACACGATTATCACATTCTTCCGCCGGACATTGTGCCCTTGGCGACGACGCTCGGCGCGCTGATGTTCACGACCGGCATGGTGCTGTTCATGCACAAGATGCCTGGTGGTCACTTCGTGCCCTGGCTGGGCGTGGCGATTTTGCTGGCTGGCATGTTCGCGTGGTTTTCCAAGATCGTGAAGGAAGCGCATGCGGGCGATCACACCCCGGTTGTGCAGCTGCACCAGCGTTATGGCATGATCCTGTTCATAGCCTCCGAGGTGATGTTCTTCGTGGGCTGGTTCTGGGCGTTCTTTGATTTCTCGCTGTTCCCGTCGACCTTGGCGGAATCAGTTGCCGGTCAGTGGCCGCCCAAGGCGATCGAGGCGGTGATGGACCCGTTCGATCTGCCGCTGCTGAACACGCTGATCCTGCTGTGCTCGGGCACCACCGTCACCTGGGCGCACCATGCGCTGATCCATGGCGATCGTGAGGGCCTGAAGAAGGGCCTGTGGGCCACGATCCTGCTAGGCGTGCTGTTCACCTGCATCCAGGCGTACGAATACGTGCATGCGCCGTTCCCCTTCGGTGCAAACACCTATGGCTCGGCCTTCTACATGGCCACCGGCTTCCATGGCTTTCACGTGCTGATGGGCACGATCATGCTGATCGTCTGCCTGGTTCGCTCCTATCGCGGTGACTTTACGCCGCGCCAGCACTTCGGTTTCGAAGCGGCGGCGTGGTACTGGCACTTCGTCGACGTGGTCTGGCTGTTCCTGTTCGTGGCGGTCTACGTGTGGGGCGGTTGGGGCTACCCGACGCACTGATCGCCGACCTCGATTATCCTCACCAAAAGGGGCAGCCGGAGAATCGTTCGGCTGCCCCTTTTGCTTTATGCGAGCTGACATATGCGCCGCATCCCCATCATCCCCACTATCTTGGTCCTTGCCGCAGCGGCGGTGATGATCTGGCTTGGCTTCTGGCAACTGGATCGGTTGCGGCAGAAGGAAGCCTTGCTGGCGCGCTATGGGGCGGCACACGGTCAGGCGCAGCCGGTGCCTTGGCCGAAGGGATCGTCCGTGGCTTCGCTGGACCTGTATCGGCGATCGCAATTGCTCTGCTTGCGCGTGGTGAGCCAGCGCGGTGTCGCGGGGCGTAGCGCGCGGGGCGAGGCGGGCTTGGCGCAATATGTGCGTTGTGCGTTGCCGGATGGATCGCAAGCGGATGTCGTGGCGGGTTGGGCAAGGGATCCCAACGTCCATGGTGCTTGGCAGGGCGGGCCGGTTCACGGGGTTATCGCTCCGGGGCCACGTCTGGTGGCCGATCCACCGCTGGGGGGCTTGGATGCGAATGCCATGCCCGACCCGTCGGAAATACCGAACAACCACCTAGCCTACGCGGTGCAGTGGTTCCTTTTCGCGGCGACGGCGATCGTCATTTACGGCGTGGCGCTGCGGCGGCGGTTGATCGCGCCTTCGCGCTGATCAGAACATCTGCGACAGGTTGAGGCCGACGACGCTACCCTGGATGGTGACGGTAACCCAGCCGAACGCGCGGGCGAGGCCGGGATGGTCAGGCAGTAGAGTGCGCATCACCCAATAATGCACGCCGCTGGTGATGGCCTGGCCCCTATGATCATCACCGGCTTGGGATTGCGGCCGTAGATGGGATTACGCTCGTGGCAATCGTCACGCCGCAGGCAGGCGATAGTCGATGCGGCATCCATCACATTGAGCGTGTGGAACGCGATCTCCAGCGGCATGATGTCGCCAGGCGTCTCCGCGCGATAAAGGCGGGGCTCGCGATAGAGGCCGCGCCGCCCTGGGTCATCGATCGCCAGCTTGGGCGCGTTCGATACGGTGGTTGATGTGTCCTGTGTCGTCGCTGATGCTGTGGGATGAAACTCATTGGTATATCTCTCCTCGATCGAACCATCGCTTGTGAGTGCGGGCGAGTGGGAGAGAGAAGTCGGCGTATCCGCGGTGAAAGGGCTGATCGTCCCTGCGGCTGTCGGCAATGACCAGCTTGCGATGGAGGCGTCTGCGAGAGCCAACGCGCTATCCATTTTTCTTGCGGTTGCAATTGCCGGATCGCCGACGACGTTCAGGCTCGCAAAAAGGACGAGCGCCATCGTCCGCCCAAGCGGCGGTTTTGAAAACCCAAACATGTGAAATCCCCCAACGCGGCGTTCTTCCCGCTTCGGGGGGTAGGATCTCGGTTCCTGGCGCTGTATCCGTAGATCAGCCTAGTGAAAGGGCGCCCGGGGGCGGCAGGCACTCACCGCAATCAATGCCCAAGATGTTGATCTATAGGCCGAAAGCCCACGCTGCGACCGGTGCTCGCGACGCGGCGAATGCTCGACGATGGAGCCTTCCAAAGCACGGACTGCGTAGATAGGCGCAGGTTTGGAGCTATCTCCAAGGTCGGTCGCCACCGCCATTGCGCCATGCCGCTGGTGCGGCTAGGCGCAGGCGCCATGGAATACGTCAGCACCAGGGGCACTGCTCCCACGCTCGATTTCGAGGGCGC
>NZ_CAXYKL010000215.1:0-5848 GCF_964277725.1 uncultured Novosphingobium sp.
CTTCCGGCGTCGCCACGCGGCCCAGGGGAATGTCTGCCAGCAGCTTGTCGCCGCCCCGACTTTCCAGATAATCGTCGGCCATGCCGGTCATGGTGAACCCGGGACAGACCGCGAAGGCCAGGATACCCTCTGCTGCGTAGCCCCGCGCGATCGTCTTGGTCACGGCGACCATCCCAGCCTTCGAAGCGGCGTAGTGCCAGTGCGCCGGACTGTCGCCGCGATAGGCTGCGCGACTGGCGATATTCACGATCCGCCCGCCGTACCCGTGTTCCCGCCAATGCAGAATCGCGCGCCGCGACAGCACTGACGATGCTTCAAGATTGATGGTCATGGTCCGTTGCCAACCGGCCAGCCATTCCTCGTCCGGACTGTCGATCGGCGCGGCTTCGAAAACCCCGGCGTTGTTCACCAGGACATCGATCCGGCCCTGCAGGCGATCCACCGCCGTCGCCCACAACCGATCGGCAGCGCCGGGCTGCGACAGGTCAACGTCCGCGCTGCTCGCCTCAAACACCAGCGTATCACGCCGGTGAAGCGTGGCGGAGATCGCGGCGCCGATGCCTCGGCTTGCCCCGGTCAGAAGGATATGGGTGGTCATAATAGGCGAACGGTGCCGACGTGGACCGGCACCGCCTTTTCCAATTCAGCCTAACCTAGTTCAGCGAAGCGGACCGCGCTGATTGAAACTGCGCTTTTCCTTGTATTTCTTCAGGGCATAGCTGCCTGCCGCCGCCGCGATCATACCGGGAATGCCGAACCTGCGGGCCAGGGCCACGCTGGCAACGCCCAGCAAGGCCCCGCCCGATTCGCTACCGCCGCGCGTGTTGCGGCCAGCTTTTGCGCCCAATACGCCGCCGATGATCTTTCCGAGCATGACAATCTCCTTTGGCGTGAAAGCGATTTGCCGGCGTGTAAGTTCCAGCCCCGCCTTACGCGATCGTCCTCATTTCACCCGGACGGGCAGCGTCACTCTACGCAGTCCTGTTTTGGAACGCCCTTAACCACGCCTGTTGGAAGGAAACATACCCTGGCGGGCCGATAAAGGTGCCGGGATTATGCGGAGTCGCTTGTTACCATGCCCCCAGTGGCAACCCTGATCGCTGCCCTCGCCACGCGGATCGGCTGTCTGCGCCGCTTCGCCAGGGACACGCGCGGCAATACCTTCATGATCGCAGCCGCCGCGATGGTGCCCATGCTCGCTATGATCGGCAGCGGGATCGATATGAGCAGGGGATACCTTGCCCGCACACGGCTGCAGGAAGCGTGCGACGCGGGCGTTCTGGCCACCCGCAAGAAGATCGGCAGCACGGTCATCACCAACAACGTCATCCCGACGGATGCGGCCGCGGCGGGCAACCGTTTCTTCAACCTCAATTTCCAGGACGGCGCGTACGGCACCACCAATCGCACCTTCACGATGACGCTGCTGTCCAACTACACCATCAACGGCACTGCCACGGCCACGGTGCCGACTTCGGTGATGAAGTTGTTCATGATCGATAATCTTCCGATTACCGTCAACTGCTCGGCCCAGTTCAATTATTCGAACGCGGATATCATGATGGTGCTGGATACCACCGGATCGATGAACGATACCAACCCGGGAGACACCAGCAGCAAGATTTCCGTGCTGCGCCAGGTGGTGAAGGACTTCTATACCTCGGTGGAAGCCACCAAGGGCCAGGACACCCGCATCCGCTATGGTTTCGTGCCCTATTCCACCAACGTCAACGTGGGCTTCCTGCTGAAATCCGGCTGGATGGTAAATCAGAATAACTATGAGACGCGGAGTGTCCCCCCCGGAGGTAATAACGGAAATTGGCGCTATGCCAGTCGATCGATCAACCTCAACAAATTAAAGAACGGCAATTCCGATGCGCTGTATTCTGGCGGTACGATAACTGAGAAGATCGCAGGCACGCCATCTTCGCCACTCAACACGACACTGACGTACAGCGGGTGCATCGAAGAACGCGCAACTTACGTGATCGACGATTACAACAATGTGGATCTGACTCGCGCACGCGATCTTGATATCGATGCCGTGCCTGTTTCCAATAATCCGGATACGCAGTGGCGCCCTTTATTCCCTGAACTGGCATATCTTCGGGGCATCACGAACTGGGGCAATTATCTTTATGGAAGCTGGTCGCCGGGGTCGGTCGACTACAGTGACGACTATACCAACGCGTCCGCGCTCGGCTTCGCCGCCTGTCCCGCGAAGGCCCGCAAGTTGGCCGAGATGACGGCGACGGACGTAAACACCTACGTCAACAGCCTGGTCGCCGCCGGCAGCACCTATCATGACATCGGCATGATCTGGGGCGGCCGCCTGATTTCGCCGACCGGCCTGTTCGCGGCGGAAAATGCCGAGATCAACGGACGGCCCACCACGCGCCACCTGATCTTCCTCACCGACGGTGAAACCTCGCCTCTGGAGTACTCCTACGACAGCTATGGGGTGGAGCCACTTTCGCAAAAGCGCTGGAACTCCGGCTCGAAATACACCCTGACCCAGACGGTGGAGAACCGCTTCACGGTGGCCTGCAATCAGGTGAAGAACAAGAATGTCACCGTCTGGACGATCGGCTTCGGCACGGCAGTGACGGACCTGATGAAGAACTGCGCGGGCCCGGGCCACTGGTTCCAAGCGTCCAATTCCAAGCAGTTGGCTGACGCGTTCGCGGCGATCGCGGCATCCATTGGCGACTTGCGGATCATCAAATGAGCAGGCCTCTTGCCCGACTATTATCGGATCGTCGCGGCGCTACGGTGGTGGAGTTCGCGCTGGTCGCGCCGGTCTTGGCGATTGCCGTCCTGGGCCTGCTGGAACTGGGCTACAACATGTACACCGCAGCGGTGTTGGAAGGTACGGTTCAAGCCGCCGCCCGCTCCTCCACGCTGGAAGGCGCATCCTCCAACGCGACCACGATCGATGCCGCCGTCACCTCTGCGGTCAAGGATGTCGTCCCCAATGCAACGGTGACGTTTCAGCGCACCGCCTATCCCACGTTCTCCGACGTCGGTAAACCGGAAGACTATACGGACACCAACGGCAACAACCGTTGCGACAACGGCGAGCCTTATGAGGATGCCAACAACAATGGCAACTGGGATAGCGATCAAGGCAGCAACGGCACCGGCGGGGCGCGCGATGTCGTGGTCTATCAGGTCAACGTCAGCTATCCGCGCGTCCTGTCCGTGGCGGGGTTGTTCGGTGGATCGGGCAATTACCAGATGACCACGAAGACGGTGCTGGCGAACCAGCCGTGGGACAACGTGAAGAAGTCTCCCGCGATCCGGAATTGCAAATGATCCGCCCTTTCCGCGCCCTGCTTGCCCGCATTCGTCTCGCCCGCGCGGGCTTCGGCCTGCAATGCTTGCAACGCGACCGCTCGGGCATGGCGCTGACCGAGTTCGCCTTGATCATGCCGTTCTTCCTGGGCGTGGGACTGTGGGGCGTGGAACTGGCGAACTATAGCTACACGCGCGAGCGCATCGGTCAGTTGGCGACACGCATCGCCGACAATGGCTCAAGGCTGGGTGACTATTCCCAGCTGCAAAACCGCAAGGTCTATGAGAGCGACGTCAACGACATGCTGATCGGCGCCGACATCCAGTCCGGCACGCAGCTGGACTTGTTCAACAATGGCCGCGTGATCATCAGCAGCCTGGAAGTGAACTCCAGCGGACAGCAGTATATCCACTGGCAGCGCTGCCTTGGCACCAAGCGCGTCAACTCAAGCTATGGCCTGCAGGGGGACATCCGCACGGTCGGGATGGGTCCAACCGGAAATGAGGTCTACGCCTTTGACAAAGAGGCCGTGATCTTTGTGGAAGTGAAGTACGACTACAAGCCGTTGATCAGTGCCACCTTCGTAGGTACGCCAACGATCAGTTCGATCGCCACTTACACAGTGCGGGCCAGCCGGGATCTGAGCCAGCTATTCCAGACCACACCAGCTTCACCATCTATGGTCTGCACCAAGTACACCGCCACCGTCAGCTAAGGGCGCTCAGGCATCGTCCGGATGAGGCGGCTTTTTGACCACTTGCCCTGCCCATTCGACTTCCCCCGCGTCCGGCGCGGGTTGCTCGGCTTGGCCTTGGCCGGGCTGCGCGCCTTGGGCTGGTGCCGTGGAATCTTCGTTCGGCGCAGCGCCTTGCACCCCGGCGATATCGTCATTCACCTGCTGCGGCAGATCCTTCGCGGGACTTTCCTGCGCTTTCTGATCACGATCGGGCACTACGGGCATCCTCTCCATCAAGGCGTCCGGAGCGGCTCACGCGCCGCTCCGGAAAAACGCGTGCGATCAGTTGGGCTGGAAACCGGCGGGAGGCATGGTCGCGCTGGGCTGAACGGTGGCCTGATCGCTCAGTGGCCCACCGGCGACTTGGATACGACGCGGCTCGCGATAGCCGCCAGCCTCGTTCTTTTGGAAATAACGATACCCGGCGTAGCCGAGCGCGCCCAGTGCTGCGAGTTTGATGAGCATGGCTCACTCCTTGATGTTGCGTATGCACAACGCACCGGACGCAAAGGAGGTTGGATCAGCTGGGCGCGCCTACTGGCCGCCCTGACCTCTTTCCACCACATCCTGGCTTTTCCGCCCCGCGTCCGGCATCGTCCAGCCCAGCCCGAGCGCCTTTTGCACCGCAATGTAGTCGATCGTTAGCTGCGCTCGCGCCTGGGATACCGCGCTGGTGGCGGACAGTTCCTGGCGCTCGATATCAAGCTGGTCGATCAACGTACTGGTTCCGGCCTCGAACCGCTGACGGTTTAGCGTCGCCGCGATGCCGGCGCTGCGTTGCGAACGGATCAGGCCTGCCAGCTGCTGGCGCGTGGCACCGAACCGGGCCAGACTGTCCTCTGCATCCTGCAAGGCGGCCAGCACCGTCTGGCGATACTGCCCTTGTGCGGTATCCCGCTGCCCCTCCGCTTCGCGCACCGCGCCCTTGATCCGGCCGAAGTCCAGGATCGGCCACATCAGCTGCGGGATCAGCAAGGCCGCCAGCTTGTCAGGATCGAAGACATCGCCGGGCTTGGTGCCGCCCAGCCCCAGGATGCCGGTGAAGCTGATGCCGGGGAACATGCGGGCCTTCTGCACGCCGATATTTTCGGTGCTGGCGGCCAGTGCCCGTTCGGCGGAGCGGATGTCGGGCCGCTGCGCGATCAGCGCTGCTGGATCACCGATCGGCACTTGCGCGGGCGGCGCGGGCACCGGCCCACTATCGCCCAACATCGCGTCCAGCTCACCCGGAACACGTCCGGTAAGCACCGCCAGCGCATCCTTGTACATCGCCACTTGCGCGGACAGCGGGATGTTCTGCGCGTCGGTCGATTCCTTCTGGGTCTGCAACCGCTCCACCATCAGGCGTGACGCGGTGCCGGCGGCGTAGCGCTGCCGGGTTAGGTCCAGCGATCGGCGCTGCTTCTCGCTCGACAAGGCGTTCAGCCGGGTCCGCTCCTGCGCATCGCGCAAATTGACATAGGTTTGTGCCACTTGCGCGCTCAGCGCCACTTGCGCATCGGCAAGGTCCGCATAGCGTTGCTCCACCGTCGCCCGCGCGGCGGATACGCGGCGCCGGCCCGCACCGAAAATATCCGGCTCCCAGGAAGCCGTGGCTCCGATGTTGTAGAAATTGACGGCAGAAGCATCGTCACCGCCGTTGTCCTCACCGCTGCCGCTGTCCGAGTTGCCGATGCCGGTACCGGGCAGCCGCGCGTGCGCATAGATCGCGGTGGCCGAGATGTTGGGCAGCAGGTTCGCGCGGCCTTGATCCAGCTTGGCGCGCGCCTCTCGGATCCGGCCTTGGGCGATCTCCACTTGCGGGCTTTGCGCCAAAG
>NZ_CAXYKL010000216.1:0-10582 GCF_964277725.1 uncultured Novosphingobium sp.
CCGCCAAAGGGTGCCACCTCGCTGGAGAGGATGCCTTCGTTGATCGCCACCATGCCGTATTCCAGCCCTTCCATCACGCGCCAGATGCGGCCGATGTCACGGCTGTAGAAATAGGCGGCCAGGCCGTAGATCGTATCGTTGGCGATGCGGATCGCCTCGGCCTCGTCCGTGAAGCGGATCACCGGGGCGACGGGGCCGAAGATTTCCTCGCGCGCGATCTCCATATCCTGGGTCACGCCGGTGATGACGGTGGGGGCATAGAACGCGCCGTTCGCCTCTTCACCGCCGACGATGAGCTTGCCGCCCGCGCCGATCGTTTCCTTCACCACGTCCGCCACGCGCGCCGCTTCTTTGGCGTCGATCAGCGGGCCCAGGTTCACGCCTTCGGCCATGCCATCGCCCATCTTCAGCGTGCCGATGCGCGCCTTCAGCTTTTCCACGAAGGCATCGTGGATGCTGTCCTGCACCAGCAGGCGATTGGCGCACACGCAGGTCTGCCCGGCGTTGCGATACTTGGAAGCGATCACGCCTTCGACGGCGGCGTCCAGATCGGCATCGTCGAACACGATGAAGGGCGCGTTGCCGCCCAGTTCCAGGCTGAGGCGCGTGATCTGCTGCGCGGCTTGCGCCATCAGGATCTGGCCGACCTTGGTTGAGCCGGTGAAGCTGAGCTTGCGCACCTTGGGGTGCGAACAGAACAGGTTGCCTACCGCCGAAGAAGTCTTGGTCGGCACGATGCGGAACAGGTCTTCGGGGATGCCGGCCTGCTGCGCCAGCGCTTCCAGCGCCAGTGCCGTCAGCGGCGTTGCCTCGGCGGGCTTGACCACGATCGAACAGCCGGCGGCCAGAGCGGGCGCCACTTTGCGGGTGATCATCGCCAGCGGGAAGTTCCACGGCGTGATCGCCGCGCACGTGCCTACGGGCTGGAGGATGGTGACGATGCGGCTCTTGGGCGAAAAGCCGGGGATCGTCTCGCCATAGGCGCGTTTGCCCTCTTCGGCGAACCATTCGATATAGCCGGCGCCGTAAGTAACCTCGCCCTTGGATTCGGCCAGCGGCTTGCCGCTTTCCAGCGTCATGATCCGCGCCAGATCATCGGCGTTCGCCATGACCAGATCGTGCCAGGCGCGCATCAGCTTGGCGCGTTCCTTCGCGGTCAGCTTGGCCCAGGCGATCCGCGCGGTGTCGGCCTTGTCGATGATGGCCGAAACCTGGTCCGCGTCATGGCTGGCGATGCGGCCGACGACTTCGCCGTTGGCGGGATTTTCCACCACGATCGGGCCATCGTCACGCAGATAGGAAGTGATCAGGGCGAGGGGATTGGAAGTCATGCTGTTTCTTCTTGAATGGGAGTTAGAGCATCCGTGGCAGCACGTCGGTGTCGCCACCTTTGTCGAAGAACCGGTGCTTCAGGACACCGGCCACATGCAGCACAACGAGCACGAGCAGCGTATAGGCGAGCCACTTGTGCAGCGCGTCGAACACTTCGAACGCCTTGTCGTTCTTGGGCAGGAGTTCGGGAAGCTCGGTGAAGAAGAACGGCACGCCGTCGCTCTGGGTGAAGCTGCTGGACATGGCATAGCCCATCAGCGGCACCACCACGATCAGCACCAGCATCGCATGGTGGACCGTCTTGGACAGGACCACCTCCCACCGCGCCAGACCGGGCGGCAGCGCAGGCAGGTTGGAGCGTGATCGGATTGCCAGTTGCACCAGCGCGATCAGGAAGACGAGGACGCCAAACTCCTTATGCGTGGGATAGAGCAGCGTGTAGGTGATCGTCGCGTCTTCGGGCATCGAGGTCATGACATATCCCAGCGCAATCAGCCCCAGGATCAGCACCGCCCGTATCCAGTGCAGGATCCGCAGCGAAAGGGGATAGCGCTGAACGGGGGCGGGCTGCTGGCTCATGTCGATCCTCACAAATAGACGCCTCGCGAATAACCGCCGTCCACCGTGATGGACTGGCCGGTGATTGACCGGCCGCCGGGGCCGGCCAGGAAGGCGATGGTCTCGCCCATTTCCGCAGGCGTGCAAAGGCGGCGCGTGGGTATCTGGCTGACGAAATCGGCCTCCACCTCCCGCGCGGTGCCGCCGTTATCCTGCGCCATCTCTTCAAACAGCTCGTCCAGGTGCGGGGTCTGGGTGATGCCGGGGTGAAGCGCGTTGACGGTGATGCCCGCCGGCCCGAGCTGATCGGACAGCACTTTGGTAAGGTGCGCCACCGCTGCGTTTCGCAAGCCGCTCAGCGTGTCGCTGGACCGGCCGGTCAGGCCGCCGATGTTGACGATGCGGCCCTGGCCCTGGCGCTTCATTGCCGGGACCACGGCCTGGATGCAGCGCAAGTAGCCGCCGACCTTGGTATCCAGATCGGCGATCACGTTGCCCACTTCGACCTCCTCGATCGCGCCGCCGATGGGGTGGCTGCTGGCGGCTGCGTTCACGAGCAGGTCGATCCGGCCAAACCGCTCCAGCACTTGGGCCACCATGGCGGAAACCGATGCGGCGTCTGTAACGTCAGCGCCGATCGCGGCGACGGTCGCGCCTTGGGCCGACAGCGTATCGGCGGCGGAGGTCAGTGCGTCCTCGCCGCGCGCCACCAGCACGATGGCATAGCCTTGATCGCGCAGCACGGCGGCGATGCCGGGGGCCAGGCCGCCGCTGCCGCCGGTGACGATAGCGACCGGGTTAGCGTCGACCGGACGATCGCTCATGGCAGTTCCGCCTGGATCAGTAGCGGCCCATCCAGCGACAGGCCACGCTCCAGCGCGGCGTTGAGCCCGGCGACATCGGTGACGCGCACCGCTTCCACGCCATAACCGGCCGCCAGCGCGGTCCAGTCGGCACGCGGATTGTCCAGACGGGTGAGCGATGCGATCACCGGGTCTTCCAGCGGGGCTTCCACGCGGTTGAGCTCGGTTTGCAGGATGCCATAGCGGTGATTGGCGGCCAGGATGATCGTCACTGGCAGCTTCTCACGCGCCATCGTCCACAGCGCCTGCAAGGTGTAGTGGCCGCTGCCGTCCGATTGCAGCGAGACCACGCGCGAACCAGGAGCCGCCAGCGCCGCACCTGCCGCGCAAGGCAGGCCCTGGCCGATCGCGCCGCCGGTGTTGGTCATCACCCGGTGGCGCTTGGCCCGCCGCGCCTCGCGCAGCCAGGGGCCGCCCAGGGTGGAGCCTTCCAGCGAGATGATCGCATCTTCGGGCAGACGCTCGATCAGGGATTCGACGATCAGGTTGGGCGTCAGCGCGGCGTCCGGGGTGGAGGCGGGAGCTGGCGAAGCATGGGTTGCCGGGGCAACCGCCGCCGCAGCCAGCGTCTCGGCCAAAGCCTGAAGCGCGCCTGCGCTGTCTTCATCCAGTTCGCTCAGGATCAGCAGCCGCTCATCGGGCACCAACTGGCTGGGATAGCCTTCATAACCGAAGTAGCTGATCGGCGCGCGCGTGCCGGCGACCACCACCAGCGCCTCGCCCATCTGGCGGATCACATCGTCAGGGAAATAGGCCTGCCGCTCGATCGGGGGCAGATCGCCGCCCAGCGTCACGATCGCGGGATAGGGCTCCATCAGCACGCGGCCGCCCAGCTTGCCGACGATGGCGGCGGCGGCGCGTTGCGCCTCGGGCGAAAGGGCGTCGCCGCCCAGCAGCAGGATCAGGTCAGGCGCCTGGCCCGCGCGTTCCGCCGCCTGGGCGATACGCTCGGCGGAGACCTTGCGGCGCTGTGCGGGCTGTGCCGGAATCGGAGCGGCGGGCGCTACATGCGCGTCCATGATGTCGGTCGGCACGATCAGCGTGGCTGGGCCGCCGGGCACGCCCCGTGCGGCTTCCAGTGCGCGGGCGGCGTCGGCGTCGATGGCGTTGATATCGGTCATCGTCACCACGGCGCGTGAGACGGGCGAGGCAAGCGAGCGGATGTCCGACGTCAGCGGCGCGTCATAGGGCAGGTGCCACTGCGCGTGATCGCCGATGATGTTGATGATGCCGGAATGGGCGCGGCGGGCGTTGTGCAGGTTGGCGATGCCGTTGGCGAAACCGGGGCCCAGGTGCAGCAGCGTCAACGGGACTTCGCCCGATACGCGGAAATACCCGTCCGCCGCACCGGTGCAGACGCCTTCGAACAACGACAGGATGGAGCGGATTTCCGGCACTTCGGCCAGGGCATCCACCAGCGTCAGCTCGGTCGTGCCGGGGTTGGCGAAGCAGATGCGCGCGCCACCGGCATGCAGCGCCTTCAGGAGGGCGACCGCCCCGTTACCGCGCTGGCTTGGCATCGTCTTTTCTTCCTCTCTCTTCGTCTCAGGACGGGTTCGGGGCGGTGGCAGAGCGCACGCCCGCAAGCCAGCCGGTGACAAGGGCGTTGAACACATCGGCGGCATCATCGTGCACATAATGGCTGGCCGATGGCACGGTGACATAGGTGAAGCGCGGGTTGCGGCGCTCCATCTCCAGCACGGTGTCCAGCCGGCAGAAATCGGATTTGCCGCCCCGGATCACGAACGCGGGGGTGCGGATCGCTTCGACCACGGGCCACAAGTCCACCACTCGTGCGGGATCGGGATCGATCCGCGTGCGGCTGATCCCGGCGGCGTCATAGCGCCAGCCGATGCGGCCTTGCGGCGTTCCGCGCAGGCTTTCGGCCAGGCGTTCCTCCAGCGCGGCTTCGCCCACCGAGGGGCGCGCCTTGCGCCAGTAGGCGCGCGCCGCGCTCCAGTCCGCAAAGTCGACGGGCAGCGCGGCCATCTCGGCCTTGATCCGTTCTGCCCCGGCACCGCTGGCGGAAGAGCCGGGGGCGATGTCCTCGATGATCACCGCGTCCAGCTTGTCGGGGTTCTGCGCGGCATAGACATAGGATGTCGTCCCGCCCAGCGAGTGTCCGATCAGGGTGAAGCGGGTGAGGCCGAAATGTTCGACCACCGCTTCCAGATCGGACAGATAGGCGTCGGTATAGTAATTGCAGTCCGGATCCCAGTCGCTGTCGCCACGGCCGCGCTGGTCCAGCGCGATCAGGCGGCGTTCCGGCAACGCGGCGGCCAGGGCGCGCCACGTGCCGGAATAGCCACGCAGACCGTGCAGCAGCACGATCGGATCACCCGCGGGATCGCCCCATTCGCGCACGCGGAGCGAAAGGCCGTCGCGGCTTCGCACGAAGCTCTCCCGCTCCCCCGGCGCTTTCGCGACCGGGGCAGGGGCGTGGCCGGGCGTGATCACGGCTGCGTCCATGGGGCTCAGACCAGACCGTCTTCGCCGCGCACATCGGCGACCTGAAGGCCGCCCAGGCGCGCATTGAGGCGGCCGCGCGTGGCGAAGGCCCAGCACACGATCACTTCATCGCGGTTGGGCGCATCGTCGAACGAGACGCTCATCGTGTCATAGTGTGAACGCACGTAGAGCGCGTCCTTGTGCGCCAGCGGAATATCCAGCGTGGTGCCGGGGCCGCCGCGCTTGCCGGTGGAGGGCACCCAAGACTTGCCGCCGCCCACCGCATCGCGCACCGGGTTGGCGGCGGGGTTGGTCAGGAGGGCGTTGCCATGCTCGTACTCGCCATCGATGCCCACGACGATGGCCTTGCCGTAGCTTTCGATCGCCTTGCCGCCGGTCAGTTCGTTCAGGCGGCGGCCGATCTCCACGCCCAGCGCGGGCGACGCTTCGATCCATTCGCCCAGGTCCTGGACATACTGGCCGGCGTAGGGGTTCTGCACACAGGCGGCGACCATGTACTTGAACACGGGTTCGCCATCGGCGGGCGCGCCTGTTTCACCGCTGCAGATTTCCTGGATCTGGCTGTACCAGCGGCGGATCTTGAAGGCTCCAAGGCCCTTGTTCTCACTCATTGTGATATCCCTCATGGATAGGGCGGCACTGCCGCCGGAATTCTTGGAGTGCGGCTCAGCCGCGCAGCGGGTCCAGCGTCACCGGATCGGCCTGGCCTTCGTTGCCGCGCAATTCGGCGATCGCCGCCCCGCCTTCGGCCGGGATGCGCTGGTGGAACACTTCCAGCATGTGGCCGTCGGGATCGTAGAAGTAGATCCCGGTGGAAACGCCGTGATCGAGGACCTCGGCAATCTTCACGCCCTTATCCAGGAAGAACGCGTAGATGCGGCGCAAGTCTTCGGCATTGTCGGTGGCAAGGCGCAGGCCGACATGCTCGAACTCGCGGCCCTTGTCGTCCGGGGCCTGGCTCTGGAACAGCGCGATGTCGTGATCGTGCTGGCCGAAGCTCATGAAGATCCCGCCCTTGTAAGGGCCATCGGCGGCACGCGCGGTGATCTCCATGTTCAGGATCTCGCTATACCAGTGCGCGGAGGCTTCGGGGTCTTTCACGAACAGCACGATATGTGCGATCGCGGCGACCCGCACGGGTGAGGTGTTAGCCAGTGACATGCGGCAGCTCCATGTCTGCGGGAACCGCGTCGATCCAGGCGAGATCAGTGATCTCGTTGAATTCGCGCCATTCCTTCTGCCAGCGCTTGCCGCCGTCTTCGCTGCGATAGAGGTTGCCGAACTTGGTGGCGGTCAGCAGGAAATCGGGATCGGCATCGTTGACGGCGAAGGCCCAGATGCAGCTGTTGGCCGGTTGCGACAGTTCGGTGCGCGTCCAGGTGGCGCCGGCATCGCTGGAGGCCAGCACGGCGGCCTGGGTGCCGGGGGTACCGTCACCGATGCCCAGCGTCAGCTCGGTCTGGCTGCCGGCCTTCTGCTGCAGCTTGCGCGAATAGCGCAGGCCCCAACTGTCCTTGGCGCTGGTGAATTCCCAGGTCTTGCCATCGTCGGTGGAGCGATAGAGCGCCACCACGGTCAGCACCAGGATCACCTTGGGCTGCCCTCGCAGGATCACGATATCGTGGATGTCCGAATTGCCAGGATGATCGGGCCAGGTCGTGTCCAGCCGCTCCCAGGTGTCGCCGCCGTCGCGCGAACGGAAATAGCCGCCTTCCTCGACGCCGACCATCACGTCGTTCGCGTCATCGGGATCGACCGCGATCGCCAGCATGCGCGGACGGCTGACGCCGGCGCAACGCTCGGGCATTTCCAGCGGGGTGCGCTGCCAGCTCTTGCCGCCATCGCGTGAGCGGAACAGGATCGAAAGCGTGGGCGATCCGGTGCCGGCGTACATGACGCTGGGGTCGCTCTCGCTCGCCGCCAGCTTCCACACGGCATAATCGTTCAGCTCGCAATCGACGCGATCCCAGCGCGATCCGCAATCATCGCTGCGGAACAGGCCGCGCTCCGCCCCGGCGAACACCGCGCGGGGATTGGCGGGATCGATCAACAGGCAGCGGACGCGATCGTCGAACTCAAGGTCCTGCCCGATGTTGATCCGGTACCATTTCTGGCCATTGTCATGGCTGCGCATTACCGCCTGACCATCGGTCGCGACGAGAAGCGTGCGGTCGTTGCTCATTGCCTTGTCCTTTGTCTGGAGATGGGGTCTGCCGATCAGCTCAGGTTGACCCACACGCTCTTGATTTCGCTGTAGAGTTCCATGGCGTTGCGGCCATGCTCGCGGCCCCAGCCGGACTGCTTGAAGCCGCCGAACGGGGTGGCGTTGTCCACCATGTTGAAGCAGTTGACCCATACCGTGCCGGCGCGCACCGCGCCCGCCAGGCGGTGGGCCTGCTTGATGTCATTGGTCCAGATGCCCGCCGAAAGGCCGAAGTCGCTGTCGTTGGCCTGGCGCACCAGGTCATCGGGATCGGTCCACGAAAGCGCGCTCAGCACCGGGCCGAAGATCTCTTCGCGCACCACGCGCATCGATGGCGTGGCGCCCGCAAGGATCGTCGGTTCGAAGAAGAAGCCCTTGTCATGGCCCGCCGGGCGCTTGCCGCCGGTGACGACATCCGCGCCCTCGTTACGGCCGATCTCGACATAGCTGCTGACCCGGTCCCACTGCTCTTCGGATACCAGCGGGCCGAAGGTGGTGGCGGCATCAAGGCCGTTGCCGATCTTCAGCTTGGCGGCCTGATCGGCAACCAGCGCCAGCAGCTTGTCGTGGATCGAGGCGTGGGCATAGAGGCGCGAGCCTGCCGTGCAGGTCTGTCCCTGGTTGAAGAAGATGCCGGCCGCGATCGAGGCGGCGGCGGCGTCCAGATCGGCATCGGGCAGCACGATCTGCGGAGACTTGCCGCCCAATTCCAGGCTTACCTTCTTGAGGTTCACCGTGGCGCCGCGCACGATCAGCTTGCCTACTTCGGTGGAGCCGGTGAAGGCCACCTTGTCCACATCGGGATGCTCGACCAGCGCCGCGCCCGCGTCACCGAAACCGGGGACGACGTTCAGCACGCCCGCCGGGATGCCCGCTTCCAAAGCCAGTTCGCCCAGGCGCAGCGCGGTCAGCGGGGTCTGTTCCGCAGGCTTCAGGATCACGGTGCAACCCGCCGCCAGGGCCGGGGCGACCTTCCACGCGGCCATCGACATCGGGTAGTTCCACGGCACGATCAAGCCGGCAACGCCCACCGGTTCACGCGTGGTGTAGTTCAGGATCTGCGCGCCGCTGCGGGGCGAGACCGGCAGCGTCTCACCGCCGAACTTCGTCACCCAGCCCGCGAAGTAGCGGAACGTGCGGATCGAACCTTCCACTTCCACCCAGCGCGTCATGCTGGCGGGCTTGCCGTTGTCGATGCATTCCAGGACCGCCAGTTCCTCGGCGTTCTGCTCGATCAGGTCGGCCAGCTTGAACAGCAGGGCGGCACGGTCCACCGCGCTCATCCGCCGCCAGGCCGGGTTCTCGAACGCCTTGCGCGCGGCGGTGACGGCCAGCGCGATATCTTCCGGTCCGCCATGCGCCACTTGCGCGATCTCCTCGCCGGTGGCGGGATTGATCGTCGCGAAGGTCTTGCCGGAAACCGCGGGGACGGCGCGGCCATCGATGATCAGCAGGCGCGGACGCGCCGACAGATCGAGCGAAAGCTTCTCGGCGATGGCGAAAGCATCTTGCGGCATGTCGGTTCTCTCCTGCCCGCCAGCGTCCAAACCAGGGCGCGGCCAGTGTCTCGAACGGAGTCGTAGCTCATCTTCATATTTCGAACAATAGAAAGTTTAATCGTTTATCTGTTGCGTTAAGTGGACAATGACGGCAGAGATACGATCGAAGAGGTTCCGCCTAAGGATTCATTGATGAGCCACGTCACCGATCTTGCGCACGCGCTCACCGATGCGCGCGCCCGGCCAGAGGGCGTCGCCCTGACGGAAGAGCTTGGCCTGACGGACGCCTATCGGGTCCAGGCAGACGCGTTCGCGCAGCGGGCACAGGCGTTGGCCGGATGGAAGATCGGCGTCACCGGCACCGGAATCCGCCAGGCCCTGGGCGCGGAAGAGCCCGCCGCGGGGCGCCTTGCCACCAGCGACATCGTGCGCGCCCCGGTTTCCGCGATCACGATCGGCGATGCGCGGGAGACTTATGTCGAAGGCGAACTGGTATTCGAAATGGCGCGCGCGCTCTTGCCGCAGGATGCGCCGTTCAGCCCCGAGCAAGTGGCGCAGGCCACGGGGGCGCTGCATGTCGGGATCGAGATCGTCACTTCGCGCTTCGTCCACGACGATCTGCCGCTGGGCCTGTTGATCGCGGACAATTGCATGGCCGATCGCCTGTTCATCGGGGACCGTATCGCCGATGGCTGGGACGATCGCTTCGCCGCGCTGCCGGTGGTGCTGTCCGGTCCGGGCGCGCATCGGCGCGAAGGTGCCACCGCCGACGTGTTCGGCAACCCGTTGCTGGCGGTGACCTGGCTGGCGAACTGGCTGGTCGGACAGGGACTGGCGCTGGAGCCTGGCCAGTGGGTCAGCAGCGGCACCTGCACCGGCGTCACCCCCGTGAAGGCGGGAGACCGCGTATCGGTGGACCTGGGCGGGCTGGGCAGCGCGACGATTGAATTTGTCTCGGAATAAAATTGGAGGACGTCGATGAGCATTGAACTTGGACTGAAGGACAAAGTCGCCATCGTCACCGGTGGCGGTGTGGGCATCGGCAAGGAAACCGCGCGCAAGCTGGCGCTGGCGGGGGCCAAGGTGGTGATCGCCGCGCGCACGGTGTCCAAGCTGGAAGCGGCGGCGGCGGAACTGGTCGCGTCGACCGGGGGTACGATCGTGCCTGTCGCGGTGGACACCACCAGCATGGCTTCGGTGCAGGCGCTGGTCGACCGCACGGTGGAGCTGTTTGGCGGCGTCCATATCCTGATTAATTGTGCCGCCGCCCCCGGTGGACTGGTGCGTAACGCGATCGAGGAAGCGGACGAGGACATGCTGATGCTGGACCTCAACACAAAGCTGTTCGGCTATTTCCGCACCAGCAAGGCTTGCGTGCCCCACATGCGCAAGGCGGGCTGGGGCCGGATCGTCAACGTCGGCGGGCTGACCGCGCGCTGCACCGAGGCGCTGAGCGGCATGCGCAACGCGGCCCTGGTACACTTCACCAAGACGCTGTCCGACGAAGTCGGGCGTGACGGCATTACCGTGAACATCATCCACCCCGGCGTGACCCGCACCGAGCATATCGAGGAGTGGTTCAACGAGATGGCCAAGGAAGAAGGCACCACGTTCGAAGCCATCGTCGAGCGTGAAGCCGGCGCCCCCGCCGCGCTGAA
>NZ_CAXYKL010000217.1:0-6286 GCF_964277725.1 uncultured Novosphingobium sp.
CCCGCGTCCGCGATGCGCTGGTTCAGGCCGGAGCCAACGCCACTGGCACGACCAACCGGGACAAGTTCCTGGCAGGCATAGACGGCCTGACCTACGACGATGATCCGCGCCAGGGCATCGTCGATGGGCGCAAGTTCACACACCCCGAATTGCGCCTGGCGTTCGACGCGCCTGAGGGCTTCTATCTGGTCAACGGCGCGAAGTCGGTTTCGATTACGGGCCAATCCGGCAAGGCGGAGTTCTCTTCCGCCAGCTTCAACGGCAATCTGGATACCTATGTCGCCAATGTCTTTGCGGGTCTTACCGGATCGGGCCAGCCCGGCGTCAGGCCTGAATCTCTGGAAAGCACCACCGTGAACGGCCTTCCCGCGCGCTATGGCGTGGCGACGGCGCAGACCAATAGCGGCACCATGGATGTCGCTGTGTTTGCCTACGATTTTGGGAATGGCAAGGCGTACCACTTCGTCACGATCACCCAGGCGGGCGGCGCGGGCGCGTTCAACACCATGTTCCGCTCGATGCGGCGGATCACGGCGGCGCAAGCCGGATCGGTGAAGCCACGCCGGCTGTCGGTGGTGAGCGTGAAAGCGGGCGATACCGTGCGATCGCTATCGTCGCGCATGGCTTACACCGATGCGCCGTTGGACCGCTTCCTGGTGCTGAACGGCTTGCAGCAGGATGCCCGATTGACGCCGGGCCAAAAGGTGAAGCTCGTCACGTACTGATTGCAGTAACGCGCACGAAAAAGGGCGGCAGGTTTCCCTGCCGCCCTAGATCTTGTCAGACTAAGCTGAGGCTCAGTTCTTCGCCTGCAGCGTCGACGAGGTCTTGTTGAAGGTCGAGGTCAGCGAAGAACCAAGGCCCGACATCGCGGTGATGGCGGCGACGGCGATCAGAGCGGCGATCAGGCCGTACTCGATAGCGGTGGCACCCTTTTCGTCGCGGCGGAACTTGTTGAGGAACTTCATGTGCAATCTCCTGGGATGTGAACGTCTCTAACTTACCCGGTCCGTTAAGCGCTCGCCCCCCGGACAACTTGGTGACTACGGGAGAAAACTGAAAATATGTTTAATTGCCCTGGTGCGCTTTGGCGGCTTTAGCTTCGACGTACGACCACATCTTAAGGGTTTCGCTGGCCACGCCGCTTACGGCCAGAAAGATGCCCAGCACCACGATTCCCAAGATCAGGCCATATTCCACTGCAGATGTGCCACGGCTGTCGTGCAGCAAGGCTTTCAAATACAACCCTATTCGCATTGCCGCCTCAAAACTTCCCCAATTTGCCTCAAGGTGACACCCTAACGTGAAGACTCCGTTAAGTAGTTGCGAAGCGGCCGAGATCCGGCGGCCGACCATTATGGTCGCCGCAGTCTCTTTACTTAATGCCGAGGGCAAAGTTCTCTTTCAGCAGCGGCCGGAAGCCGATGCGCACGGCGGACTATGGGAGTTTCCCGGCGGCAAGCTCGAATCGGGTGAGAGCTTCGAAGCCGCCCTGGTTCGCGAAATTGCAGAGGAATTGGACCTGATCGTGAGGCCCGAGAATCTCACGCCCGTGACGTTCGCCACTGGCGCGGCCGGGAATGCCGGTCGCTCGATCACGATCCTGTTGTTCTGTTGCCGTATCTGGGACGGCGAGCCGAAGCCTTTGGCAGCGGCGCAATTGGCGTGGATGAAGCCCGCCATGATCGGCACGTTGGCAATGCCGCCGCTAGACTATCCGCTCGCAGAGCGCCTGAACCAGATGCTGCAAAGCGGCTTTATCTAGCCAGTTCCGTCAGACACGAAAAAGGGCTGGGATGCGCCACGCACCCCGGCCCTTCATGTCAGCGAATATAGATCGCTTAGTTTTCCGTTGCGTCCGGCGTGGCACCCGCCTTGGCGGTGGTGTTGGCCGAAGCATCGGCGCTGGCCGGCGCCGTGGCAGCGCTCTGGGTGGCAGCCGTCACGGCGGACTTGAACTCGGTCGCGTTCATGGTCAGCGTCAGGGCATTGTTGGCGCCCACGGTCAGGTATTGCTTGGTGATGGTCACCGGATTGCCGTCGGTTAGCGCGACCGTCACATTATCACCTTCTACCTTTTGCACGGTGCCGACTGCAACGCCGTCCTTGCTCTTGATCGGGGCATCGGCCACCAGCGCCGCGTCCATCGCGCCGGCCGTCTTACTTTCGGCAGCGGTGACGGCGGCATTTAGCTGTGCCTGCGTCATCGCGATCACGAGGCCCTTGTCGTTCTTCGCAAAGGCGGTGCCGGGCAGGGTGGCGCGCTTCGTGCCGGTGAAGACGACTGCGTTCGCGCCATCGACCTTTTCAACGGTCCCGACTTCGGCGCCAGCGGTATCATAAACCTTCGCACCCACTGTAGGCGCAGCGGTAGCAGCCGGAGCGGCCGCAGCCGGAGCAGACGCCGCTTGAGCGAAGGCCGACATGGGCACCATGGCCGAAGCTGCCAGAGCGGCTGCGATAAGTGATTTCTTCATTACGGTCTCCTTGGTAACTCTGAAACTTGCATCGAATAACGCGGATGGTCTCAGGTCGTTCCGCCGAGACTTCAACGCGGTCACACCATTATTGGTGCGGATTACCTGCAGACTTAAAGTCACCGCCTTGAGGCAACATGAACAGCGCGTTGTACTGTGGCTGAGATGCGGGGAGGTGAGGAATTCATACGGATTGCCAACTTGCCCCGAGGGTCTGTGCCGCCTCTGCAAAGGGAACATTGCCGCCACCAATGGCTTTGAGCGAGTTAGGAGGACGGGTGGGTATGAGCGAAGCAAACGAAGATGAGGGTTCGTCGCCAACGGTATGGCGCTACGCCATGGCCACTCGCGCGCACGTCGTGATTGATGCAGCGGACTATTTCGAGCTGATGCGCGACGCCATGCGCAGCACGCGGCAGCGGGTTTTCATGATCGGCTGGGACTTTGACACACGCATCCTGCTCTCCGCCGGTCGACGGTGGTGGACGATCGGCAAGCGGCATCGCTTTCCGGCGCGTCTGGGGTCCTTCATGCTGTGGCTCGCTCGTCGAACACCGGAGCTGGAGATCAGACTGCTGAAATGGAATGTCGCGCTGATCAAGTCGATGTTCCGCGGCACCATGGTGATCGACCTCCTGCGCTGGGCCCGAAACCCTTCGATCGATTTCAAGTTCGATTCGGCCCATCCGGTGGGCTGTAGCCATCACCAGAAGATCGTCGTGTTGGATGATCGCGTGGCGGTGTGCGGCGGTATCGACATGACGTCAGACCGCTGGGACACTCGCGAACACGTCCACGATGATAAGCGACGCAAGCGGCCGACCGGGCGAAACTATGGTCCGTGGCACGATGCGACGATGATGATGGAGGGCGACGTCGCGCTGGCCCTGGGCGAGCTGGGTCGCGATCGCTGGAAAGTGGCGGGCGGGGAAGAGCTGGCGCCGTGCAAACCCCAAGAGGAAAGCCCATGGCCCGATCGCCTTCAGGCCGAGTTCGAGAATGTCGAGATCGGCATCGCCCGCACGCGCGCGGAGTGGGGCGATTGCCCCCAGGTGTCCGAGATCGAGAACCTGTTCGTCGAACAGATCGGCCGGGCAAAGCGCTTCATCTATGCCGAGACGCAATACTTCGCTTCCCGCCGCATCGCCGAAGCGATCTGCCAGCGCCTGGCTGAGCCCGATCCGCCAGAATTCTGCATGGTCAATCCGATCACCGCCGATGGCTGGCTGGAACAAGTGGCGATGGATTCGGCGCGCGCCCGGCTGGTTCGCGCGGTGCAGGAGGTGGACCATGCTGGCCGGTTCCACATATTCGTGCCCTATACTACCGGTGGCGACCCCATCTACGTGCATGCCAAGCTCACGATTATCGACGATGAGATCTTGCGCATCGGCTCTGCCAACATGAACAACCGCTCTATGGGTCTCGATAGCGAATGTGATGTCTTCATTGACGTTACCCGCCCCGCCAATCGCGATGTCGGCCCCAAGATCATCGGCCTGCGCCACTCCCTGATCGCCGAACATGCCGGCATCCCAGAGGATGACGTGGGGCCACTGTTGGAAAGGCACGGCTCCATGGCGGCTATGCTTCTGGCCCTGCCGCGCACCGGCAAGCATGTGCGCCCTTTGGAATTGCCAGAGTTGAACGAGGCGGAACGCGCGCTGGCTGACAGTGCGCTGCTTGATCCCGAGCGCCCCAGCGACGTTTTTGAACCGATCGAAAAGCGCGGCTTATTTCGGAGGCGCGGATTATTGCGAAAGCCCGGATTGCGCCGGACGTTATCGCGGGTAAAGAATAAGTTCACACGAAGGGAAACAGCATGAGCAGTCTGGTCGGACCCGATGAAGATAAGCCCACCGGAAAGCCCGCCGTTCCCGAGGATGTGCAAGACGCTATCCGCACGCTCATTCGTTGGTCGGGCGACGATCCGAACCGCGAAGGTCTGCTCGATACGCCCAAGCGTGTCGCCCGTGCGTGGAAAGAATACTGCCAGGGCTATGCCGACGATCCCGCCATCCATCTGGAACGCGTGTTCGAGGAAGTGGGCGGCTACAACGAAGTCGTCCTGCTGAAGGACATTCCGTTCCAGTCGCACTGCGAACACCACATGGCGCCGATCATCGGCAAGGCGGCGATCGCCTATCTGCCGCGCGATCACGTCGTCGGCATCTCCAAGCTGGCGCGCGTGCTGCATGGCTACGCGCGGCGGTTGCAGATCCAGGAACGCCTGACGGCCGAAGTGGCGCAATGCATCTGGGAGAACCTGAAGCCGCTGGGTGTCGCCGTGGTGATCGAGGCGAGCCACGCCTGCATGACGGCGCGCGGCGTGCGGACGCCAGGCGTCAGCATGATCACCAGCCGGATGATGGGCACGTTCCTGGACGATGAGCGTAGCCGCACCGAAGTTCTGAAGCTGATGGGTTACTGAAGACCGGCTGGCATCCCCCAGGTTTTTGAGCGGACCGGCGCGGGAAGGGCTGGAAACGTCGGCGATCTTGCGTGCAAGGCAAGCGCATGAAGGACGATTCTTGAAACCGGGGCGGGCAGATGGCGCAAAGGCGTAACGCGGTCTCGGCGCGCCGCGGCTGGCTGCTGGCGATCGTGCCCGCGCTAATGCTGGGCGTCCTGCTGTGGCGGGAAGTCTGGGATGTCGATATCTTCTGGCAGTTGAAGCTGGGAGAGATGATCCTCGCTGCCCGTGCGCCGGTGTCTCAAGAGCCGTTTGCGGTGACCCATCTGGGAGAGCCGTTGAACGCGGTTGCCTGGTTGGGGCAGGCGGCCTTCGCGGCTGTTCGTCAGGCTTGGGGTTGGACGGGGCTTCGTCTGTTCGATGCGTTGTGCTGGTGTGGTGGCTTCTGGGCTGTGGCCGCAGCCTGCCGTCGTTCGGGCGCAAGGGCGATGCCGCTCACTCCCGCGTTGTTGCTGGCCTTTGGCGCCGCCTTACCTGCTGCCAGCATCCGGCCGCAGAGCTTCGGGGCTTTGTGCTTTGGCTTGCTGCTGGCTCTGCTGAAGCTGGAATTACGCGCCTGGCAAACAGTGATGCTGGGCACCATCCTGCTGGTCGCGTGGCAGAACCTCCACCCTTCGGTCAGTATCGGGATAGTCGCTTTGGCCGCCCATGCCATGGCCGGCTGGGCGGTTTGGCTCCGAGACAAGACGCAGCCACGCCCGCTGGCAGCGACAATGCTTGTACCGATCGCTGCACTCAGCGTGTTCGCGACGCCGGATGGAGTGGGTATCCTGGCGGTATCGGCGCGCAATGCGCAGGCCAGCATTGCGGTTGGGGCGAGTGAATGGCTGCCCTTGTGGATAGAAGCGAACCGCGAGAACGCAGTGCCGATCCTGCTGGCGACGCTGGTGGCGGCCTTTGTGGCGTGGCGCGATCGGCGGGCCGTCTCCTGGCCTGATCTGGCAGTGATGCTGGCGTTGCTGGTGTTGACGATCAGCGCCTACCGGTTCGTCCTGTTCTGGGCGGTGGCGACGATCCCGGTCATCGCCGGGCGCGGGCGGACTCCGGAGAAATTTGGTCGAGCCTCATGGCTGCCAGCGCTCGGCGTCGCTGCCGTAGCGGTACTAGCACCCGCCATCCGCCCCACCCGTTTCTCGGATAATCTGCCGATGACAGCGGTAGCGCGGCTGGCGCAAACCGATGCTGCCGGCACTATCGTCACCGAGCCGGAATTCGCGGGCGTTTTGATCGACGCTGGCTATCCGCGCTGGCGGGTTTCGCTGGATGGCCGATACTATCGCTACACGGATGAGGAATGGCAGCGCTATGGTGCGATGCTGGACGGCAGCTATCGTCT
>NZ_CAXYKL010000218.1:0-15255 GCF_964277725.1 uncultured Novosphingobium sp.
TCCGCGATGTTGGCTGACACCTGCTAATCACTCCCTGCCGTCACGGCTCTCAACCATGCCCTATCAAAGCATCTCATCCCCCGCGTCCAATGTTATTCTGCAAAGTTGTAAACACCAAGTTTGCAAACTATACCCACGAGCATGCCCGCCTACCGCACCTTTGCAGGCTCCAGCCTGCGTGCCATCCGGACGTTGAAGCGGCTTCGCCAGGCGGAAATGGCGCAGACGTTGGGGATCAGCGCCGCCTATCTGTCCCAGCTGGAGAATGACGATCGCCCGCTGACAGCCGCCTTGATCGACAAGCTGGAACGCCACTTCCCGTCCGAGTGGCGTGGCGCACCGCGGGCGCAGGCCGAACCGCTCCATGTCGCGCTGCATCATGCCATGGCCTCGTCGGGCATGAGTGGCGACTTGTCCTCCTCGAAGATCAGGCGGATCGCCGAGCAGCATCCAGAGTTCGCCGCGCGCTTCATCGATCTGGAGCGCTCCGCCAAGCAAAGTCTCCAGCGCCTGGCCATGCTGGACGAGGCACTGGGCGTGGGAAATCTCGCCGGAGGACGTCTTCCGTGGGAAGAGGTCCGGGACTGGTTCAGCGATTCCGACAACTACGTCGATACGATCGACCGCGCGGCCGAGGCGTTCTCCGGCCAGTTGTCGGGCGAAGCGGTGACCCCCTCGATCCAGACGTTGACGCAGTGGCTCGATCAGCGCGGTGTGGATGTCCGCTTCGCTTCGCACGGGCCCCTGCGACATTTCGATGAGGCGGCACGCACGCTGACCGTGAACTCCGCGCAAGCGCAGGACAGCTTGCGGTTCCATCTAGCTTGGCACGTGGCGAGCATTGTGTTTCGCGAAGAGATAGCGGCGATTATCGCCAACGCCGTGGTGACGTCGGACACGTCACGCAATCTTCTGTCGATCGGCCTTGGCAATTACGCGGCCGGTGCGATCCTGATGCCGTATGGCGCGTTTCGCCTTATCGCTCGGGACTATCGCCATGACATCGATCGTCTGCGCCATGCCTTTGGCACGACATTCGAACAGGTCTGCCATCGTCTCTCAACATTGCAGCGCCCGGGAGAGTTGGGCATTCCGATGTACTTCTGCCGTGTTGATATCGCGGGCAACATTACCAAGCGCCATTCAGCGACACGGTTGCGTTTTGCCCGGTTTGGCGGGGCCTGTCCGTTATGGGTGGTGCACGAGGCCGTCGCCGTTCCGGACAGAATTCATGTCCAACTGGCGGAGATGCCGGATGGCGTTCGCTATGTTTCGATCGCGAAGGGGCTGGTCAAGCAAGGGGGCAATTACACCCAACGCCCGCACCGCCATGCCGTGGCGCTCGGCTGCGAGACGGATTATGCCGATGCTTTCATTTACGCCGACGAACTGAATCTCAGCAGTTCGTTCTCAGCTACAAAGATCGGCACGTCTTGCCGCATCTGCCCAAGGACCGACTGTTCTCAGCGCGCGTTTCCGCCCAGTGATCGCGAGATTTCGGTCGACGTCAATCGGCGTGACATCGTGCCCTATGAGATCGGCGGCTAGTTGTCAGTCAGCGCGACGCTTCCTTTGAAAGGGAAGCGTCGCGCTGATAATTGATTGCGTTAACGCGCGCCCGTTTATTCGCTTTGCGGGGTGCGAGCCTTGCGGCGCGGCTTGGCAGAGGCAGCCTTTGCTTCGCCACCATCTTGCGCCGCCGTGCCGGCATCAGCGCCCTGATCCGACGATGAAGAATTGAATAAGCCAAGCCTCTTGCGCGCCTTGCTAGGCGCCGCTTGTTCGCCAGCAGCCGCATCCGATGCTGCGGCCTTTGCAGCAGGAGCCTTGCCCGCGGCGGACTTCGCAGCGGCGGCAGGCTTACGCCCACGCTTGGGAGCGCTCTTTGCTTCGGGCGCAGCGACAACCGGCGCGTTTACCGCTTCGGAGACGCCAGCCTGCTCAGCCGGGGTCGATGCCGCGCCAGCCTCTTCCACCTTTGCCTTCCGACGCGGGCTGCTGGGCGCGGTCTGCGTCTTTATCGTGTCATCAGCTTGTACCTTTTCGGCCTGCGCGGGCTTGCGGCTGCCCAAGCCGATCTTCTGCGCTACAGCGCGGCGACGTGCAGCATATTCAGGTGCAACAAGCGGATAGCTGGCAGGGAGATTATAACGCGAGCGATAATCGTCCGGAGTAAGTCCGTGCGACGCTAGGTGGCGCTTCAATGTCTTGTAAGGCTTACCGTCAATCAGGCTGAGAATATGCTCAGGCGATCCCACGCTCTTGCGGACCGAAACGGCCGGCGTGAAAGTCTCCGGCGTTTCCTCCGCAACCGCAGGAACGGCGCTTTCCACCAAAGCCGAGCGCGTCGTACGGATCAAGCCCGCCAGCTCACCCGCTCCGACCGAATTGTTCGACAGGTACGCGCTCAACAACTGGACGGTCAGCGCGGTGACATCTTGGCTCTGGTCAGCTTCGGGCATTCGGATGGTCTTTCATTTGCGACGCGAGAAAGCTCTATAATAGAAAGATACGACATCTTGGCAATACAGTAATCAACTGCCCGATATATTTCATCTCGGACCTGTAACTTTTGAGGACGGTCTGGCTAGGCGCTAATGACGGCTTTCACAATGTGATCGACCATAAGAACAGCCATTTTGCGCAAAACAATCAGCTGATCGGGTTTGATGCCAAGGCGTCCATTGTCGACGATATCGGCTTAAGTCGTTGTTGAAGTTAGCGATAATCGTACATGCCTGATCGGACGCGCTCCCGGTAAGCATTTCCATGTCTTGAGCATGATCCTCGCCAGCCAATCCAGCAGGAGGTCGATAGATGTTAGTGCGAGGGTTCCACCGGCAACTGGGGCGTGCAACTCTGGTCGATCGGCGCCCGAGCAGCATCGCGATACTTCAGTCGCTTTCCGCAGCCGCTCTGGCGTTCTGGCAGGACTTAGCAAAACTTGCTCTTTTTTCGGAGGGTCTCGTTTCCGTGACGCTATCAGGCGAAAACGACCACTGTTTCGCAACTATACTGGCTTCAGCTGCTCGACCCAACGATTTCGAAACATAGATGATATCCAAAGCCGAGACCCGCTGATGGCAGTGGTGATCCGAGCCAGGGCCGAAGGCCTAAACGGTGGGAGCGACTTCTTTCAACTTTTGGCCGTAAGAATACGATTGTAGAGCGCCAAATATTCGTCTGCCATGCGATCGACGTGGAAACGGCGTTCGACACTCGCTCGCACGGCTTTCCGATCGAGCGATCCCACGGCGGCAATCGCCCGCACCGCCTCTTCGTTGCTATCCACCAGGAAACCATTGACGCCGTGCTCGATAATCTCGGTCATAGAACCACGTCTTGAGGCGATCACCGGCGTACCGCAGGCCATTGCTTCCACCACGGAAAGCCCGAAAGGTTCATCGAAATCGATCAGGTGAAGCAGCGCGCGTGCCTGACCCAGGACCTTCAGGCGCTCTTCGCCACCGACTGCCCCATGATACCGTGCGTTCTCGCCAAGTCGGGAGGTTACTTCGCGGGCGAAATATCCATCATCCTGTACGATGCCGTAAAGATCGAGCGCCCGCCCGCATCGCCGCGCCACGTCCAGCGCATGGTGCGCGCCCTTGTCGGGATGCATTCGGCCAAAGAACAGCAGCGTATCGCTACCCGCCTCGTCGAAAGGGAAGCTTTCAATATCGATACCATGGTGGATCGTTGCGGCGTATTTCAGGGCAGGATGCCTGTCCGCCTCGCTGATCGCCACATAGTGAACGCGATCCTGATAGGGCTTGTACATCGGGAGGATGCGGTCGGACGAAAAGCCGTGGATCGTCGTGACCATCGGCGTGTCGACAAGCTGAGCAAAGGCGTGGGCCGGGAAATCGGCCTGGTTGTGGATCACATCGAAGTTATCGGCCTGCTCGAAAAGGTGAGCGAGGTGGCGATGCTCCCACACTTTGGCGTCGATCGACGGATCCTCGCTGTAAGGCGCCGGCACGACGCCATCCAACTTGGCCGACGTCAAGCTGTCTTGCGTCGCGAACAAAGTGACATCTGCGCCTTTGCGCACCAGCGCTTCGGTGAGCAGGCTGGTGACGAGTTCCCACGGGCCATAATGGCGCGGCGGGGTGCGCCAGGCGATTGGCGCCAGCATGGCGATGCGCATCAGTATTTTCCCGTCAGTCTGAAGATCACGCCCTCATCCGCCGCAACAGTTCCGGTTGTGGCGTCAGATTTCGCGAGTGTAGAAGCGATTGTCTCACCCAGGCCATAGCCCTGGGGCGTCGCAAACCCCCGCGCTTGCGAGCTTAGGTTGAGAACGATCAGCAGCGTCTCCTCTCCTGCTTGCCGAATGAAGGACAAGACTTCGTCGTCCGCGTCCGTCAAGGTGAAGGAACCAATCGTCAACGCCGGAGAACTGCGCCGCAGCGCGAGTAGTTTCTGATAGAGGCGCAGCATTGAATGTTCATCCGCACTCTGCGCGGCGACATTTCGGGCACGCCAGTCATCGTTCAGCGGCAACCACGGCTCGGCGGTGCTGAAGCCGGCGAACGGCGCATCGTTCCAGGGCATCGGCGTGCGAGACCGATCGCGACCGATCCCTCGCTCCGGCTCTCGCAAGTGCTGGGGATCGCGCATTCGTTCCGGTGGAATCGTCACCTCGCCGATGCCGAGTTCATCGCCTTGATAGAGCGTGGGCGTACCGCGCAAGGTCAGCAGCAGCATCGCCGCGACCCGCGCCTGCGCCTCACCGACGCGCGCAGCGATGCGGGGCGCGTCGTGGCTGCCGATAACCCAGTTGGGCCAACCAAACGCCGGCAACGAACCTTCGTAATCCGCGATAATTTGCCGAAGCGAAGCCGCATCCCACGGATTTTCGATCAATTGGAAGTTGAACGGCAAGTGCACTTGCGGCTGTTCTGGGGTGCCAAACCATTTGGCATGGCGATCGTTGGGTAGAAATATTTCCCCGACCAGAACCCGGTCCCCATAACTGTCAGCAAGACGACGCATCTCCGCTGAAATCGTGTGCGCTTCGGGTTGATCGGTCGAGTGAAGCTGGATCAGCTTGTCGCGCTCTCGCACTTCGGGCGTCCATGCCGGATTGAGTGGATTGTCCGGGAACGCTTCATGCTTGACCATGTGCCAGATCACATCAATGCGGAAGCCGTCCACGCCGCGATCCAGCCAGAACCGAAGCACATCGCTCATCGCCGCGCGCAGTTCCGGGTTGCGCCAGTTAAGGTCCGGCTGTTCTTTCAGGAACGCGTGTAGGTAGTATTGCCCGGTCGCCTCATCCCATTCCCAGGATGAGCCGCCAAAATCACTGATCCAATTGTTGGGCGGGCCACCGTCCGCACCGGCATCACGCCAGATATACCAGTCTCGCTTCGGATTATCGCGGGACGAGCGGCTTTCGATAAACCACGGATGTTGGTCCGAACTGTGATTGGGCACGAAATCCAGCAGCAGCTTCAGACCACGAGCATGGATTTCGCTGATCAGCCGATCAAAAGTAGCCAAATCCCCGAAGAGCGGTTCGATCCCGCAATAGTCGGCCACGTCGTATCCGAAGTCGGCCATGGGCGAAGGGAATATGGGCGACAACCAGATCGCATCGACGCCCAACTGCGCAACATAGTCCAGCCGCGCGATCACACCGGCAAGATCACCGATTCCGTCTCCGTTGGAGTCCTGAAAAGATCTGGGGTAGATCTGATAGATCACCCCCCGCTCCCACCAGGGCGTGTCGCGTCGTTCTGCCATCACGCCGACGAAAGGCGCGGGGCCGGCGATGGTTCCTAGTCACGGGATGATGATAGCGCTTCCTGCCATAGGATAGGGCCAGCGATCATTAGCCCTGAACTTGTGAACCGCCATGACCTCCGCGCGTTACTTGGCCAGGATCAAGGAGTTCATACGATGCCTGCAAAATCTGCCGCTCAGCAGAAAGCCGCCGGAGCCGCTTTGTCAGCCAAACGTGGCGACACGCCCAAGAGCAAACTTCAGGGCGCGTCCAAATCGATGGAAAAGTCGATGACGGAAAAGGAGTTGGAAGAGCTTGCCTCCACAAAGCGGAAGGGCAAGCCGGAGCATAAAGCCAAAAGTTGACGGCGATGTAGGCCGCCTCAGCGGCCGAATACGACCGTCCGCGTTCCGTTCAACAGTACCCGATCTTCCAGATGGAGCCGCACCGCTTCCGCCAAAACACGGCGTTCGATGTCGCGCCCCTTGCGTACCATATCCTCAGGCGTGTCGGCATGCGTCACCGCTTCCACGTCCTGGTGGATGATCGGCCCTTCGTCTAGGTCGGCCGTGACGTAGTGCGCCGTCGCCCCGATCATCTTGACGCCGCGGGCATGGGCCTGGTGGTAGGGTTTCGCGCCCTTGAACCCGGGCAGGAACGAGTGGTGGATGTTGATGCAGCGACCTGACAGATATCCCGCCATCTCGTCGGACAGTATCTGCATGTAACGCGCCAGCACCACCAGTTCGGCCCGCGTTTCCTCCACCAAGGCACGGACTTGCGCTTCCTGCGCGGCCTTGTTGTCCTTGGCTACGGGCAAGTGATGGAACGGAATATCGCCGATCATTTCGGAATTGATTGCCTCGCGCGGATGATTGCTGACGATCGCCACCACATCCATCGCGATCTCACCGATGCGACGGCGATAAAGCAAGTCCGCCAGGCAATGGTCGAACTTGCTCACCATCAGCAGCACGCGCCGCGGGCGATCGCGCCGCTGCATCGACCAGGCCATCCCATATTCGTGCGCGATCGGGCCGAAGCCTTCGCGGATATCCTCACGATCGGCAGCGCCCGGATCAAAAGCGACGCGCATGAAGAATTTGTCCTGGGCGCGGTCGTTGAATTGCTGCGCCTCGATGATGTTGCCACCGGCCTGAGCCAGGTAACCCGTCACCCGGGCGACGATGCCGGGGCGATCCTTGCAGGACAGCGCCAGGATGAGCGGCTCGGCCATCAGCAAGCCTCAGGCCGCGACGGCGCGCTTGGCCAGCGCGGCCTCGCACTCGCCCATCAGCGCCGCGATGATCTCTGCCACGGGCTCTTCCTTCGTGACCATTCCGACCGACTGGCCGGCCATCAGCGAACCGTTCTCCACATCACCGTCGATCACAGCGCGGCGCAAGGCGCCCGCCCAGTAATGCTCGATCTGGAGTTGCGCCTCCATCATGGCCACACTTTCGTCATCCAGCAGCTTGGCCACCTCGATCTGCTTGGCGGTGAATGCCTCGGTGCCCTTGTTCTTCAACGCGCGGACCGGGATCACCGGCAGGCGCGCGTCCACTTGCACGGAAGCGACCGCATCGCGGGCGGAAGCGCGGAAGAACGCCTGCTTGAATGCGGCGTGCGCGATGGACTCAGTTGCACAAGCAAAGCGGGTGCCTAGTTGCACGCCCGCCGCCCCCATCTCCAGGTGACCGGCGATCGCTTCACCCCGGCCGATCCCGCCCGCCACGAAGATAAGATGATCGGCTGCGAGAGAAGGGAGAATCTCCTGCGCCAGCACGGATGTGGACACCGGCCCGATGTGGCCGCCCGCCTCCATGCCTTCGATCACCAAGGCATCCGCGCCAGATCGCAACAGCTTCTTGCCCAGCGCGAGAGTGGGCGCAAAGCAGATGACCTTCGCCCCGCCCGCCTTGATCGCTTCCACGCTGCCTTTGGGAGGGATGCCGCCCGCCAGCACGACGTGGCCCACGGCATGGCGGCCGCATACCGCGATCAGATCGAACAGTTGCGGGTGCATGGTGATGAGGTTCACGCCGAACGGCTTCGCCGTCAGCGCCTTGGTCGCCGCGATCTCTTTGTCCAGCAGTTCAGGCGTCATGGCGCCGCAGGCGATTACGCCGAAGCCGCCGGCGTTGCTGATCGCCGAGACCAGATTGCGCTCCGACACCCAGGACATCGCGCCGCATAGGATCGCATATTCGCTGCCGAAGAATTCTGCGCCACGCGCCATCAACGCTGCGGTCTTGGTATAGGCGCTCATGACTGCTCCGGTCGGCAAGAGGTGGAGCGCGCCTTTAGGCTGACCCGGCCCGTCGCACAAGTCGCGCAGGCCGGGGATCGACTGGATCAGGCCGGGGCGTCCATCCCGTAGGCGGTGTGCAGCACGCGCACGGCCAGTTCGGTCTCGTCCGAATCGATCAATACCGAGACCTTGATCTCGCTGGTGGAAATCGCCTCGATGTTGATGCCGCGATCCGCCAGCGTCTGGAACATGGTGGATGCGACGCCCGCATGACTGCGCATGCCCACGCCTACGACGCTGACCTTCGCCACCTGATCGTCCGCGATCAGGCGGTAGTAGCCGATCGCTTCCTGGCGCTCTTCCAGCAAGGACTGAGCGCGCGGCAGATCGGCCTTGGGCACGGTGAAGGTGACGTCCGTCTCGCCCTTTTCCTTCGCCACGTTCTGGATGATCATGTCGACGTTGATGTTCGAATCAGCCAGCGGCGTGAATATCCCGGCCACCGCACCGGGACGGTCCGGCACGCGGGTCAAGGTGATCTTGGCTTCGTTCTTGTCGGCAGCGATGCCGGTGATCAGCTGGCGTTCCATGTCGCTTCCTTCCTGTTCCGCATTGGCCAATTCTTCATCACTGACGATCATCGTGCCGGGCAGCGTATCGGCGGCAGGCGCGTCCTCGTCGATAAACGAGGAGAGGACTTGCACCCGCACCTTTTCCTTCATCGCGAGGCTGACCGAACGGGTTTGCAGCACCTTCGATCCGACCGAGGCCAGTTCCAGCATTTCCTCATACGTCACCAGCGGCAACTTGCGCGCCTTGGCGACGATGCGCGGATCAGTGGTATAGACGCCGTCCACATCCGTATAGATGTCGCAGCGATCGGCCTTGACCGCGGCGGCGACCGCGACAGCCGAGGTGTCCGAGCCGCCCCGGCCCAGCGTGGTCACCCGGCCTTCGGGCGATACGCCCTGGAATCCCGGGATCACCGCGATCTCGCCCGACGCCATGGAGGCGATCAGCGCGTCGGCATCGATATCCTCGATCCGGGCCTTGGCATGGGCGTCGTCAGTCTTGATCGGCACTTGCCAGCCAAGCCAAGAACGCGCCTTGCAGCCCAGGGCCTGCAGCGTGAGCGCCAACAAGCCGGATGTAACCTGCTCACCACTGGCGACGACGACGTCGTATTCCGCCGGATCGTACAGCGCGCTGGCCTCGCGGCAGAAGTTCACCAGTCGATCGGTTTCGCCCGCCATGGCCGAAACTACGACGGCAACCTCGTGGCCTGCTTCCTGCTGGCGTTTGACGATGCCCGCCACACGCCGGATGCGCTCGGTGCCGGCCATCGAAGTGCCGCCGAATTTCATCACGATGCGCGCCACGGGGCGGTACCTCCTGTGATCGCCGGGTTTACCGTCCGGGCCAGTGGATTAGAGTCGGGCGCGCTGTTAGGGGGTGCCCATGAACAATGCAACCGCCGCAACGCAACAGACCATCCGCCCGCAAGAAGCCGCACACTTCGGCGCGCTCGCGGCGCAGTGGTGGGACCCCAAAGGCTCATCGGCGATGCTCCACCGGCTGAACCCGGTTCGACTGGGCTTCGTGCGCTCGGCGGTGGACGCGTATTTCGGCACCGATCCGCGCAGCCTCAAACCCCTCGCCGGCAAGCGGGCGCTGGATGTCGGCTGCGGGGCCGGCCTGTTGACAGAGCCTCTGGCAAGGCTCGGGGCCGCCGTCACCGGGATCGACGCCGCCGCCGAAAACATCGCGGCAGCGCGGGCGCACGCGGATGAGATGGGCCTTGCGATCACCTATCACGCGGATGAGATCGCGCACGTCGCCCCGCAAGAGCAGGACCTGGTTTGCGCCATGGAGGTGATCGAGCATGTCGGCCACAAGGCCGCGTTCGTCGGATCGTTGGCGAATGCCCTGGCACCCGGCGGGTTGATGGTCATCTCCACCCCGAACCGCACCTCGCGCTCTCGCCTGCTGCTTGTCGAGGCGGCGGAGCGGTTGGGGCAAGTGCCGCGCGGCACGCATCACTGGGACGATTTCATCACCCCTGACGAACTGCGCGATCTGCTGCTGGCCGCCGGACTGGTCATGGGCGAGCCGCGCGGGATCGCATGGTCGCTGCTGAAAGGCCTGCACGAATCGGACGATCTTGCCCTGAACTACATCGTCACCGCCACGCAGGCGTAGCCCCGCCATTGCCCCTAGGGACAGGGTGAGGCATCGGCTTAGCTCTCGACGGTCATGATCAATTCACTTAATCTTCGCATCTAGCGGGGTGCAGGCAAGTTAAAGCCGTGGCGGGATCCACTCTGTGGCAAGGAGGGGTAACCAACTGCATCGACTGACGCATTTCGATATCGCGCGACGTTTCGATACGCCAGCCAAGCGTGCCGTGGCGCGGATCACGCTGGGTGTGGCGTGCGGGCTATTGATGATCGGCTTGCGGATGCTTGTAGGCATCTGGGCCCCTGGCACCGGCCTGTTCTCCCTGATCTATCCGGCTGTCCTGCTGGCCACGCTTTACGGTCGCTGGGAAGCTGGACTTGTTGCGTTTGCGGTCGCTTTCGGTTGGGCCTGCTACCAGACTTTCGCGATGGGCATCGGCGTCAGGATGGAAACGCAGGCTGCCTCCATCGCCGGGCTGAACGCGCTATCCATCCTTGTCGTGCTGATCTTTGCCGAAACCTTCCGCTACGCCGTGGAGCATGAGCGGCTCCAGCGCGAAGCCGAAATCGAGCGACGCGCGGTGCTTCTGGCAGAGCTGGAACATCGCACGAAGAACAACTTCGCGCTCGTCGCCAGCCTGCTCGAACTGCAAAAGCGGCGTGAGGGCTCAAAGCAGATCGTCCGCGCCTTCGACGATGCGATCGGCCGCGTACGCACTTTCGCAGAGGCTTATACCCACCTCGCCGGGGAGCAAGGCGAAGGCGTGGTGGTGGAAATGCGTCCCTATCTCCATCGCATGGTGGAGCGGGTCAGCGGCGCGATGTTGCCGCCCGAGGTGAAGGTGGAGGCGCGCTGCGCCGATGTCAGCCTGCCGCGCGAGTCGGCCGTGGCCATCGGTCTGTTCGCTAACGAGGCGCTGACCAACTGCGCCAAGTACGCTTTCCCGCAGAGCCGCCCGGGCAAGGTGGTGGTCCATTTCGAAGCGCAGGGAGAGAAATGGCGGCTGGTCATCCGCGACAACGGCGTGGGCAACGCCGCGCCGCCGCCCACGACAACGGGCGGCATCGGATCAAAGCTGCTCGAAGCCTTCGCACGCCAGGCCCGGGCCCGGCACGCTACGCGTTTCGGACCGGAAGGCTGCGAAGTGTCACTCAGTTGCGATGGTGGAGACGCGCGGGCCGCCTGATCATTAGCGCAGCGCCTGCTCCCAGCGCGCAGCGTCGAACCCGACCAGCAAGCCGCCCGGATATTCGACGACAGGCCGCTTGATACAACTCGGGTTGGCCGCCATCAGCTTCACCGCCTTGGTCGCGTCAAGATCGGACTTCTCCGCCTCCGGCAACGCGCGGAACGTGGTGCCACGGCGGTTCAACACCACCTCCCACCCGGCCTGATCGACCCACCGTGCAAGTTGCTCGGGATTCGCTCCCTGCTTCTTGTAGTCATGAAAGTCGTAAGCCAGGCCGTTCTGATCGAGCCATGCCCGCGCCTTCTTCACGGTATCGCAGTTGGGTATGCCATAGAGAGTGATCGTCATGCGCAATTCTTTGCGCGGCGGGTCCAGCCGGGCAAGCGGATATTGCGCAAACTGGACAAAGCGCCCCTGACGCGACAAAGCGCGCAGCCATGAGCGTCAACAGTTTCGGTCGCCTGCTGCGGTTCACGACTTGGGGGGAGAGCCATGGCCCTGCCCTGGGCGCGGTCGTGGACGGGTGTCCCCCGGGGCTGGAGATCGATGAGGGCAAGCTGCAGCCCTTCCTGGATGCGCGTCGGCCCGGCCAGTCAAAGTTCACCACGCAGCGGCAAGAGCCGGATCAGGTCCGCATCCTGTCCGGCGTGTTCGAAGGCAAGACTACCGGCACGCCGATCTCGCTGATGATCGAGAATGTCGACCAGCGATCAAAAGACTACTCCGAGGTCGCCAAGGCCTATCGCCCCGGCCACGCCGACTATGCCTACGACGCCAAATACGGCTTTCGCGACTATCGCGGGGGCGGCCGCAGTTCGGCGCGCGAGACGGCGGCACGTGTCGCGGCAGGCGGCGTCGCGCGCCTGGTGATCCCCGAGGTCTCGATCCTGGCGTATGTCACCGAGATCGGGGGCGACGCGATCGACCGCGCCAGCTTCGACGCGTCCGAAATCGCCAACAACCCGTTCTTCTGCCCCGACGCAAAGGCCGCAACGCGCTGGGCCACGCAGATGGAGGCCGTGCGCAAGTCCGGCTCATCCGTCGGAGCCGTGGTCGAATGTATCGCTACCGGCTTGCCAGCTGGCTGGGGGGCACCACTCTATGGCAAGCTCGATGCAGACCTTGCCGCTGCGATGATGGGCATCAATGCGGTCAAGGGCGTGGAGATCGGAGATGGCTTCGCCGCCGCCCGCCTGAGCGGAGAGCAGAACGCCGACCCGATGTACCCTGGAACAACCGGTCCACGGTTCGACGCCAACCACGCGGGCGGCATCGCCGGCGGCATCTCCACCGGGCAACCCGTGGTGGTGCGCGTGGCTTTCAAGCCGACGAGTTCGATCCTGACCCCGCAGCCGACAATCACCCGTGATGGCGATGCCACCGAGCTATTTACCAAAGGTCGCCATGACCCTTGCGTCGGCATTCGTGGCGCGCCGGTGGTGGAAGCGATGATGGCGTTGGTTCTGGCGGATCATAAGCTGCTGCATCGCGGCCAGTGCGGCTAGCAAAACGTGACGATAAGGCAGTATGTTCAACTGATCGCCACTGCCACTCATCTCGCCGCGAGTGATCGCTAAACTCGATCAGGTCCATCGGACCTTTGGGCTACCATCTGCCTTCGCCCTCTCCTATCTCCCGCTTCGGACAGTCCAACCAAGTAGGAGTTTTCTGACCCATGGGTATCGTCGGCAGCACCCTCAAGCCGTTCAAGAACACCGCCTTCCAGGCCGGTAAGGACTTCTTTGACGTCACCGAAAAGGACATCGAAGGCAAGTGGGCCGTGTTCTTCTTCTATCCCGCAGATTTCACGTTTGTTTGCCCCACCGAGCTGGAAGACCTGGGTGAGCAGTATGACACGCTTCAGGGCCTGGGCGTGGAAGTGTATGGCGTGTCGACCGACACCCATTTCAGCCACAAGGCATGGCATGACACTTCCGAGACCATCGGCAAGCTGAAGTACGCATTCCTGGGCGACCAGAACCACCGCCTGACCAACAACTTCGGCGTTCTGCGCGAAGAGGCCGGCCTCGCTGACCGCGCGACCTTCGTGGTCGATCCGGACGGCGTGATCCAGCTCGTGGAAATCACCCCCGAGGGCGTGGGCCGCAACGCCTCCGAACTCGTCCGCAAGATCAAGGCCGCCAAGTACTGGCGTGAGCACCCCGGCCAGGTCTGCCCGGCCAAGTGGGAAGAAGGCAGCGAAACGCTGGCTCCCTCGCTCGACCTCGTCGGCAAGATCTAAGGCACTAACGGCCTGGGGGGACCAAGCGCCCCCCAACGCCCACGCACTTCGTCATTCCCGCCAAGGCGGGGGTGGCGAAAGTGGGCAGCAGGCCATCGCAACACATAAGGAACATCACACATGCTCGACGCCACCTTGAAGCAACAGCTCTCGCAATACCTCGCCATGCTGCGCGAGCCGATCGAGCTTGTCGCCTCACTGGGCGACGACGCAAAGTCCGCCGAAACCCGCGAGCTGCTGGAAGCGATCTCCAGCCTCAGCGACAAGGTGACGGCGACGTTCGACGGCGACGATGCGCGCCGCCCCAGCTTCATCATCCGCCGCGCCTCGGACGCCAGCGTCTGGGTTCGCTTCGCCGGCGTGCCGCTGGGCCATGAATTCACCTCGCTCGTGCTGGCGCTGCTGTGGACCGGCGGCCATCCGCCCAAAGTGTCGGACGAGACGCTGGAGGCGATCCGCAGCCTCGAAGGCGATTTTGACTTCGAGATGTATTTCTCGCTCTCATGCCACAACTGCCCCGACGTGGTGCAGGCGCTGACGCTGATGGCGCTCTACAACCCGCGCGTGAATGCCACGCTGATCGAAGGCGGCACGTTCAAACAGGAAGTGGAAACGCGCGGTATCATGGCCGTGCCGGCGGTATTCCTGAACGGTGCCATGTGGGGCTCGGGCAAGATGAGCGTGGAGGAGATCCTCGCCAAGCTCGACACCGGAGCCGAGGCCCGCGCCGCCGCCAAGCTGGCGGACAAGGCGCCCTACGAAGTGCTGGTCGTCGGCGGCGGCCCGGCAGGCGCGGCGGCGGCCATCTACACCGCGCGCAAGGGCTTTCGCACCGGCATCGCCGCCGAGCGCATGGGCGGCCAGGTGCAGGATACGATGGGGATCGAGAACTTCATTTCCGTCCCCTATACCGAGGGCCCGAAGCTGGCGGGTGCGCTGGAACAGCACATCAAGGAGTACGAGATCGACTCCATGAACCTGCTGCGCGCCGAAAAGCTGATCCCGGCCACGCAGCTGGGCGGCATGCACGAAGTTGTGTTCTCGAACGGTGCTTCGCTGAAGGCGCGCTCCGTGATCCTCACCACCGGCGCGCGCTGGCGCAATCTGGGCGTGCCCGGTGAAGCCGAGTACCGCAACAAGGGCGTGGCCTACTGCCCGCACTGCGATGGCCCGCTGTTCAAGGGCAAGCGCGTGGCGGTTATCGGCGGCGGCAATTCCGGTGTCGAAGCCGCGATTGATTTGGCCAACATCGTCGGCCACGTCACGCTGATCGAGTTCGACAGCAAGCTACGCGCGGATCAGGTGCTGGTGGACAAACTACGATCGATGAAGAACGTCGACATCCTGGTCTCGGCCCAATCCACCGAAGTGCTGGGCGATGGCGAAAAGGTCAGCTCCCTCACCTATAAGAACCGCGAAACGGGTGAAGACCACAAGCTTTCGCTCGAAGGCATATTCGTGCAGATCGGCTTGGTTCCCAATACCGAGTTCCTGCAGGACACGGGGCTGGAATTGAACCGGGGTGAGATCGTGATCGACGGTCATTGCGCCACCAACCTGCCCGGCGTGTTCGCGGCGGGAGACGCGACGACCACGCCCTACAAGCAGATCATCATCGCCATGGGCGAAGGCTCCAAGGCGGCGCTCTCCGCGTTCGACTACCT
>NZ_CAXYKL010000219.1:0-8826 GCF_964277725.1 uncultured Novosphingobium sp.
TGCCCTCCCACGCCTGCTGGCAAGTGCTGGCGACCCGCCCGGTGCAAGCGATCGTCAGTGTGGAGCAGATCGCCGGAGACGGCACGCGCGAAACGCTGGCGTCCGATCGCTACGAGATGGAATTGCGCGCGGACGGCTCCGGGCTGGTCCGCCTGCGCTTTCCCCAGGCGGGCCGGGTCGCGGTTCGCTTTGCCGCGGGCCTGGCGGCGGACTGGGATGCCCTGCCCGAAGCCTTGCGCCACGGCATCGTCCGCCTCGCCGCGCACCAGCATCGCGCGCGTGAGGATTCGGGCGCAGCGCCGCTGCCGCCTGCCTCGGTCGTCGCGCTGTGGCGGCCATGGCGACGGGTGCGCATCGCATGAGCGCGCAAGTCCCCGGCTTCGACTCGCTCGTCCGCCGCCTTCAGGCCCACGCCGTTCGGCTGGCCCAGGCCCGCCGCTCCGCCCGCCGCCCCAATCGCTGGCACGATGCTCGCTGGCGGGAAGCTCGCTGGCTCTGGCCTCTTTTTACGAAAGGATAAGCCATGGAAGTGCCCTTGCGCGCCGCACTGATCGCCTGGCTGCGGGCCGATGCCGCGCTGACCAGCCGCCTCAACGCCATCGTCGAGGAAGCACCTTCGCGCACCAGCCTGCCCTGGCTCTCCCTCACCGCCAGCGCCAGCACCGACTGGAGCACCAAGACGCAAGCGGGCCGCGAAGTGCGCGTGGCCTTCGAACTGCACGCCCGGAGCGATGCGCCGGACGGCATCGCCGATCTCGTCGCGCTGATCGAAGCGCGTGTCGCCAGCCTGCCGCGAATGCAGCCGGACTTCACGGTGGTGTCCGCCCGCTTCCTGCGCGCCCGTGCCGAACAGCGTGGCGAAAGCCGCCGCGCCACCCTGATCGAATACGCCTTTCGCGTGCTCGCCCCCTCAACAGGAGACTGACCCATGACCGCCCAGAAAGGCAGCGCCTTCCTGCTCAAGATTGCCGATGGCGCGATACCCGCCGTCTATCAGACCGTCGCCGGGCTACGCACCACGCAGATGAGCGTGACCGGCGAAAGCGTGGTGATCACCAACAAGGCCAGCGCGGGCTGGCGCGAACTGCTCTCCGGCGCGGGGGTGCGCACCGTGTCCGTCAGCGCGGCGGGCATCTTCCTGGGCAGCGCGGCCGAAGCCAGGGTGCGCGCCAATGCGCTGGCGGGCACGCTCGACGATTACGAGCTGTCGTTCGAGGATGGCGAAAAGCTGCGCGGCCGGTTCCTGGTGCAGCGGCTGGACTATGCCGGCGATTTCAACGGGGAGCGCAACTACACGCTGCAGCTGGAAAGCTCTGGCCAAGTGGTGCCGGCATGAACGCGGTCCCCAACCCCCACCGCGGTGAGGCGGCCCTGCCGTTGGGCGACCGCACGCTGACGCTGCGCCCCAGTTTCGGTGCGCTCTGTGCGGCCGAGGAGGAATTGGGCCCGCTGTTCGCCTTGGTCGAACGCGCCAGCCGTGGCGAACTGCGGCTGCACGAGATGGCCAGCCTGTTCTGGCACTGCCTGACCGAACGTGACGGGTGCGATCGCGAGGCTTTGGGCGAAGCGGTGCTGGCGCTGGGCCTTGCCGCCGCCGCCGTCCCCTTGCGCGCGCTGTTGCACCAGATCCTGCGCGGCCGCGAATGAGCGAGCGGTTCGCCCCGGTCGCGGTGGCACTGAGCGGGGTGGCCGCGCGGCATCTGGGCTGGCGGCCGGACGAGTTCTGGCGCGCCACGCCCGTGGAACTCGCCACCGTGTTGGCGCCGCTGGTGTCCGAGGATGCGCCCGGGATCGATCGCGCGCTGGTCGAACGCATGATGGAGCAGGACCATGGATGATGAAATCGAAACGCTGCTGGTCGAAGTGCGCGCCGGGACGGACGGCTTCGCCCGCGACGTGGAACGGATGCGTGCCAGCGTGGATGGCAACCTGATCGCAGGCTTCAATCGTGCGGGCGATGTGCTGGAGCGCGGCCTGACCGGGGCGATCCGCAAGGGCAGCCTGGGATTCGACGACTTGAAACGCGTGGCCCTGGGCGCGCTGGACGCCATCGCGGCGCAATCGCTGAAAGGGCTGCTGGGCGCCGGTCTGGGCGGGGGTCAGGCCGGCGCGGGCATCGATCTTGGCGGTCTGGCGGGATCGCTGCTGGGCCTGCCCGGCCGCGCGACCGGCGGCAATGTCGCGCCGGGGCGGGGCTATATGGTCGGCGAGCGCGGGCCGGAGGTCTTCGTGCCGACCAGTGCCGGACGGATCGAGCCGACTGCTTCGGCAGCGCGCGACGTCCGCGTCTCGATCAACCTCAGCGCCCCCGCCGGAACCAGCGCACCGCGATCGTTGCAACGCTCCTCCCGCCAAGTGGCAAGCGCGGTGCGGCGGGCTTTGCTGAGCTGAAGCAGGCCGAACCCCTCCACCGCCAATCCATTCATCTGTTTTGAAAGGTCTTCCCGATGCCATTCTGGCTCGCCGACAAACGCGATGGGCAGCAAAGCGACTGGATCCAGCGCTTCGACCCGCGTTTCTGGACCGTCAACTTCCCACGCCCGATGATGGCCAGCGTCATCTCCACCGCGCCTGACGCGCTGCGCCTCAATCTGGCGTTTTTGCGCAAGGCGGACCTGGCGGGCCTGATCTGGGAGAGCGAGGACCGGCTGGACCACCCCCTGCTTTCCTATGCGACGCAGCGGGACTATGCGCATGCCACGCTCACCTTTCGCTGGCGTTCGGCGGGAGTGATCGCGCTGGATGCCGTCAATGGCCCGACGTTGACCATCGAAGGCCGCGACCAGAGCGGGGCCGCGCGCACCTGGTACGTTCGGCTCTGGAACTATGCAGATGGCACGCCGGAAAAGGCGCTGGTCACGCTGCCATTCTCGGCGCTGGAGGGCGGCTTCGCGCTGCCTGCCGACGCCGATCCCGTCTGGCCCGGTGCGATCGACCGGCTGTTCATCTCCATCGCGCCGCCCGGCTATGAGGGGGCGAGCGCCGACCCCCTGCCCGCCGAGGTAGAAGGCTGGGTCGAGCTGACCGAAATCCGCTGCACCGGCGCGCGGGCGATGCTGGAGATCGGCGACGTCATGATCGCGCCGACCGGCCTTGCCATCGCCACCGGCTTCGATGACGAGGGCGTGCAGACCCCGGCCCGCCTGCTGCGCAACGTGCGCCAGCTCGGCTATCGCGGATCGGTGGTCCATTATGTGGGCATGAGCCACTATTTCCGGCTGGCTCAAGCCGATGGCGCATTTCTGGCGGGCAGCACCGCCGATCCCTTGAACACGCCAACCCGCGCCTGGCACCTGGCGTTCTTTGCCGAGTGTGCGCGGCTGGGCTTCAGCCCGATCGCCTCGCTATCGTACGAAGTGCTGGCGCAACATTGCCCGCCCGCGTGGATGCAGCGCGATCTGGCGGGGCAACCGGCGCTGACCGGATGGAGCCCGCCGTCCTCGCTGCTCTCCCCGGCGAACGGTGCGGCGATGACTTGGCTGCAATCGGTCGCAACCGCCTTTGCCCAGCTGATGCGCGAGGCGGGGGTGCCGGTGCGCTTCCAGATCGGCGAGCCGTGGTGGTGGACGTTCGGCGATGGCCGCATCTGCCTCTACGATGATGCCGCCCGCGCCGCCTTCGGGGGCGATCCGCCCGCGATTCCGAACCTACGCGTACCGCTCACCGCTGCGCAAAAGGCACTGCTGGATGCGGCGGGAGCGCTGCTGGCGCAATCCACGGTCGCGGTGATCGGCGCCGTCCGCGCCGCCGTCGCGCCCCAGCCAGTGGAAGCGCTGCTGCTGGTCTTCACGCCCACCGTGCTGGACCCGGCGACACCCGAGGCCCTGCGCGCCAACCTGCCGACAGGCTGGGCCGCCCCCGCCTTCGACCGCCTGCAAGTGGAGGACTACGACTGGCTGACCACTGGGGCCGACGCCCACCGCCGCGCCGCCTACGCGCTGGTCGACGCGCGCCTGGGCTATCCGCCGCACGCGCAGGACTACTTCGCCGGATTCGTCCTCAATCCCGCACGAAACGCGCAGTGGCGCGCGATCGATGCCGGGATCGACGAGGCGATCACGCGCCAGCCGCACGAAATCGTCGTCTGGGCGCTGCCCCAAGTCGCGCGCGACGGCTTCACACGCCACCCCATCTCAGGAGACACCGACATGCAGGCCTTCGACGATGTGCCCTATCCCCTTGCGCTTGGTCGGGATGCCAGCGTCAGTCCCGAATTTTCGACCACGGTGGCGATGACCGCCTCCGGGTTCGAACGGCGCAACGCCTTGTGGTCCGACGCGCGGCTGCGCTTCGATGTGGGGCCGGGGGTGCGTTCCGAAACAGAGATGGGCACGCTGATCGCCTTCTTCCGCGCTCGTCGCGGACCGGCGCGCGGCTTTCGCCTGCGTGACCCGACCGATTTCAGCTCTCGCGCGATGACCGGCACGCCGACGATGGTGGACCAGGTGCTGGGCCACGGCGATGGCTTGCGCACCGCGTTCCCGCTGATGAAGCGCTATGGCGTGGGTGAGGATGCGCAAGTCCGGCGGATCACCCGGCCGGATGCAGTGTCCGTGCTGGTCAGCGTCAACGGTGCGGCGGCCACAGGCTGGTCGATGGAACCGGGCGGCGTGATCCAGTTCGTCGCGCCCCCTGCCCCCGACGCGGTGGTGCGCGCCGGGTTCCTGTTCGACGTGCCGGTACGCTTCGCCGAGGATCGCCTCGACATCTCCGGCGCGGCCTTTGCCGCAGGCGAGGCCCCCAGCGTCCCCATCGTCGAAGTGCGGGAAGCGGCATGAGCCGGGTCTGGTTTCAGCAAGCGCTGGAAACCGTCGCCACGTTCTGGCGCATCCATCGCCGCGACGGGCTGACTTTCGGCTTCATCTCACACGACCGCGACATGTGGCTGGAGGGCGTGCTCCACCGCGCGGCGCCCGGCATGGTCCCCTCCGCCATCCGCCGCAGTGGTGGGCTGGACGCTGACAGCGCCGAGGTTTCGGGCGTGCTGACTCATGACGGGATCAGCGCGCAAGATCTGGCGGCGGGCAAGTTCGACGGCGCTCGCGTGCGGATCGGCTTGGTCGACTGGGAAACGACCGAACGCGAAATCATCTGGGTCGGCACGCTGGGCGGCGTGACCCAGGAAGATGGCGGGTTCACCGCCGAGCTGGCTTCACGCAAGGTGGAACTGCTGCAGGATCAGGTGCCACGCACCAGCCCGACTTGCCGCGCGGTGTTCTGCGGGCCGGGCTGTCATCTCAACCCGGAATTCTTCACGCACGAAGCGACGGTCGCGACTGTAGACGGCGAGGACGGAACGCTGGTCCTGATCGCGCCCGTTGCCCCCGAACGGCTGGCCGGAGGGACCTTGCGCTGGATCGACGGCGCGCACGCGGGTGAGACGATGCAGATCCGCCGCGTCGATGCCGAGGGTGCGGTGATCCTCGATCGCCCCATCTCCCACCCGGTCGAGGGCCAGCGCGTGATCGTGCGCGAGGGTTGCGACCATTCGCTTGGCACCTGCAGCACCCGCTTCGCCAATGCCGCGAACTTTCGGGGCGAGCCGTTCCTGCCGGGCAACGACCTGCTGGCGCGATACCCGGTGCCCGCGACATGACCGAAGTAACCATGACCGGTGAGAGCCTGACCGGAAAAAATCTGGCCGCCGCGGCCTCCCGCCTGGCCGGTACCCGCTTCGCGCCGCATGGACGCGATCCGGCGACAGGGTTGGATTGCCTGGGCCTGCTGCTCGCGGCGATGGCGGCCTGTGGCGAACGCCCAGCCCTCAGCGCGCACTACAGCGTGCGGCGGCGCGGTGAAGGCGAAGCGCTGGCCACCGCCATGCGCTTGGGCCTGATCGACGCGAACGGCCCGGTCGAGCCGGGAGACGTGCTGCTGGTCCGCTGCTCGCCGGTCCATGTCCACGTGCTGATCGCGCTGGGCGGCGACCGCTTCGTTCACGCGCACGCCGGGCTCGGCAAAGTGGTTGTCGGCGCCCGCGACCCGGATTGGCCGCTGCTGTGCCACTGGCGCTTGTCTCCTTCCGCTTGAGGATTTCGACCCATGGCTACCCTTGTCTTCAGTGCCGTCGGTACCGCGCTGGCCGGGCCGCTTGGCGGCGCGATCGGCGCCGTGGCGGGGCGTCAGTTCGACACCGCCTTGTTTGGCCCGGCCCGGCGGGGGCCGCGCTTGCGTGAGTTGGAAGTCACCCTTTCCAGCTACGGCCAGCCCATCCCCCGGGTCTTCGGCCGGATGCGCATTCCCGGCGCGATCATCTGGGCTACCGAGCTTCAGGAGCATTCCGAAGTGACCGGCGGCAAGGGCCAGCCGGCGACCACGCGATACAGCTACACAGCCAATCTCGCCGTGGCGCTTTCCAGTCGCCCCATCAAGGGACTCGGCCGCATCTGGGCGGACGGCAAGCTCCTGCGCGGCGCGGGCGGCGATCTCAAGGTCGGGGGAGTGTTACGGCTGTATACCGGCGGCGAGACGCAATTGCCCGATCCGCTGATCGCCGCTCAGGAAGGCGAAGCCGTGTGCCCGGCCTTTCGCGGCCTGGCTTACCTCGTTTTGGAGGGGCTCGAACTGTCCGATTTCGGCAACCGCGTTCCCTCGATGACGTTTGAGGTCATCGCCGATGAAGCGGTGCGACTTTCCGATCTGACGGACGGCCTCGAAACCGCCGTTATGGAAAACGACAACCTGGGCGGCGTCACCGGCCTGCTTGTCGACGATGGCATCGCCAGCACGTTGTCCGATCTTGGACGCGTGTTCCCGATCACGCTGGACGCCGCCGGGGCAACGCCGCGCCTGCGTATCCCGACACCCGCCGCGCTGATGCAGGACGCCGCGCTGCTGGATGCTCCGTCCATCGCCGTGGAGGACGATAGCTTCGGCAGGCAAAGCGGAAGCCGCCGACACCGCGCCTCGGCCAGCAGCCCCGCATCGCCGGTGTTGCGCTTTTACGACATCGAGCGGAATTTCCTGCCCGGAACGCAACAGGCCAGTGGCCGCGCTGTGATAGGACAACCCGAACTTATTGAGCTACCCGCTGCGCTTTCGCCCGCCCAGGCCCGCGTTCTGGTCGATCACGTAGCGCAGGAAGCGGATGGCCTGCGCGATCGCCTGGCATGGCGGACGACCACGCTGGATACGGCGATCTCGCCGGACACGATTGTTCGTCTGCCCGATCGGCCGGGCCGCTGGCGGGTGGAAAGCTGGGAATGGCGTGAAAGCGGTGTGGAGCTGGAGCTTGTGCGCGTTCACATGGCCACGCCCGAGGCGTCCACCCCGCCGACCGGCGTGTTTCCATCCCCGATCGATGCCCCAGCCGCCAGCACAACCCTCGTCGCGCTGGAATTGCCGTGGGATACCACCTCCGGAATGGCCGATCGGCCCCGCCTTGCCGTCGCGGTCGGCGCGACGAGCGCCAACTGGCGCGGCGCGGCGCTCTACGTCGAACGGGAGGGCGGCCAGCTACAGCCGCTCACCACACCGTCGCGAACCCGCGCAGTGCTGGGTGCGGCCCGGGACGTCCTAGCTCCCGCCAGCCCACTGCTGTTGGACCGGGCAAGCCATGTCACTATCGAACTCACCGCGCCGGACCAGATGCTCCGCCCTGCCGACCTCGCAGACCTCGATCGCGGGGCCAACATGGCCATCGTGGGGCAGGAGGTCCTCCAATTCCTCTTTGCCGAGCCGCTGGGCGGTGGGCGATGGCGTCTTTCCGGGTTCCTGCGCGGCCTGGCCGGGACGGAAGGCGCCATCACCACACACGTCAGCGGGGAACCCTTCGCCCTGATTGACGAGCGCTTGACGATCATCGACAGCACGGCGGCGCAATGGGAGGGCGCATCACGTACGCTCGCCATCGGTCTGGGTGACGTGGCCCCCGCTTCCTCGCCTATTCTTCTGCCGGGCATCGCCCGTACTCCGCTGGCACCCGTCCATCCGCGGGCCGTCCTCCTCGCGAATGGCGGGTTGCAACTGTCCTGGGCCCGACGCGCGCGTGGCAACTGGCGTTGGCGCGATGGTGTGGATGTCCCCCTTTGCGAAGAGGCCGAGCGCTACCGCGTCACGATCGAAAGCGACGGTGAAATCCATCGCGTCTGGTTGACGACCGAACCGACCCTTCGGATTTCGTTCGAGGACCTTGCCGATCTCCGCCTCATGGCACCCGGCGGCGTCTTCCATGCTCGCCAGCAGGGCACCCACACGCTCTCCCCGCCCCTCATCCACGCGCCTCTCCTATGACACCCACTCGCTCGCCCTTGGAGACTGAAATGTCCGACCCCGCCCTGTTTCCCTCCGTCACCCCGCGCCATGCCTTGCCCCTGCTTTTCACCTCGCAGGCGCAAAAGGAAGTTTTCCACAATGAGGCTCTGGCGCGGATCGACGCGCTACTGCATGCTGCGGTGGAAGGAAAAATCGACACGCCTCCCGCCGATGCCGAAAGCGGCAGGGCGTGGCTGGTCGGATCGGCACCCACCGGGGCATGGATCGGCCACGAGAATGAGATTGCCCTGCGCCAGTCCGGCCAGTGGATCTTCGCGACACCTGTCGCGGGCCTGCGGATCTTCGATCTCGCAGCAAAACAATTCGTCGTTTTTACAGATGCTTGGCAAAAAGCTGACGCAGTTGCGGAACCAACCGGCGGGTTAACTGTTGATAGCGAGGCTCGGGCCGCTATCGGAGCGCTGCTCTTGGCACTCCGGGCTGCCAGTGTCTTACCGTCCGTCTGACGGCAGTGAATGTAACAGGGGCTTTTTGTGGTGTTCGCAACGCAGTTTTGGCAATGCGAACAGTCTCATGGGGCTCAAAACGTGTCGTTATTGCAACAGTCGCTGT
>NZ_CAXYKL010000220.1:0-10075 GCF_964277725.1 uncultured Novosphingobium sp.
CCACCACCAGTTCGTATTGACCGATATATAGCAGCACCCCATCCCGCGCGACAGGATAGCCAAGTGCGGAGAGAAAGCTTATCGACCCGTTTGCGACCAAGCCCTTCAGAGCATGGGTCAATGGAACGGAGATATTGTCCGGCGGGGGGATGACAAAGGCCAAATATAGCAATGGCGCACGAAGTTGACGCAGTTGCTGGCTTCCGATGATAGACCAAAGCATCACAATCAGGCTGCAATATATCCCAAATAGCTGAAGCCACTGTTTTTCAACTATCGAGGCAGCTACCGTAAACAGGCCAGTCAGGACCAAGACAATGGGAGCAATCGTTTCGCCGTGAGGCTGATCTAAACGGTGCGTATGTTGTCCCTCGTGGCGTAACAACCACAGGCCTGTCAGCTGGATGATGGGGCCAGCCGCACCTTGCTCGGTGGACCAATAGTTGCGGGCTAGCGAGATGATACCCGGTGTCGCAGCTGCAGCGGCAGCCGCGAGTAAAAACCAATAGCGGCCGTACCAGGATACGTCCGGGTGCCCGTCACCGCTCACGGCCTGCGACCGATCCGTCGCTGAAATATGCCAAGCCCCCGTCATGTGCTGATCCTAGCTCCCCGAACTGCGGACATGCCATCGCTGACACCTCCACGGTGATGCTATCTGCCAAGGTATTGAACGGATCTGGGCGCCAGCGAGATCTTGCGAAAGCGGTACCGACGTAAAGAAACCCGCAGCCTGCCTCGTTTCGTTCGGAATGGCGTTGATCAAAGAACTCGTTGAAATACTTATACCAATTCGGATTAAATTGCTAAGCGATGTTCCTATCCGGAAATATCCGCTCTTCGCTTTTACCATCTTTGTATTGGATAACCTTAGACATGACCTCGGAAGAGCCTGGATCGCCAGGTGCATCACCTGATATTCCGGAGAAGGATGAGACCGTGCTGCATTCTCACAACTTTCAGGTTCCGCGGCCAGAAGCAGCGACCAGTGGATCAAGTGACGAAACCGCCGGCGCGCTTTCTGCGCCGCGCGGCATGATAGTGGGACTGGTTATCGGCGCCGTCATCTGGGCAACCTTGGCGCTTCCGTTCTTCTGAGAGCCCGGCGAGGCGGACCGCTTCTGCAAGCGGAATATTTGTGCCGAATTCGGACGACATCAATTAACTCGAGGTTTTTGCATCCACGCTGGCATCCGACAACATCGGTATTCGAGCATTATTATTGATAATTGGCATTTTTACTTAAGTTTACCTACGTATTAATTGAAGGATTTTGGGTAAAAACTTGTCATACACCCTAAAAATAACCTTCTATGCCATTGATATAAATAGATTTACCCCTCTACGTTGCACCGTAAAATAAATCATGAGATTTTTAGTTAGGCACAGATTAACTCTGATTCGCCTGCCTTTATCTCATAAGTAAAAATCCAGAGGAGCGTGCAACATGAATAGCCGCCAGATTTTGATTGCGTCCGCGATGGCCTCGGCCGTGGCGGTCTGTGCGCCCGCACAGGCCGTTACGTCTTTCACCGGCCAGGGATCGAGCACCATCGTGAACGGCTCAGGCGCCTTTTACGATACTCTGATCCCCAAGGGAGATTTCACCGACACGATCGATTTCAATGTCCCCACCGACGGTTCAGCTGACGTGGGCGTCCTCTATTTTAAGGTGAAGGATGGTCTCTCCAATCTGCAAGCCTCGTTCAATGGGGCTGCTATCAACCTTGTGAACGTTGGCGGAAACCTGTTTTCCGGTGGCGTCACGCGGTCAGTTCTGAAGGGGACGCAGACCATCACTCTCACCGGCACGTCAGCCGGTAACGGCGCATATTCGGGCAACGTGACGTTCTCGTCAGCAGTGCCGGAACTCGCGACGTGGCTGATGATGATTGCCGGTATCGGCTTCACCGGCTTGGCCATGCGCCGTCGCAAGACTGCGTATTCGGTCAACTACGCGTTCTGAGCGCGACCCGGGAGAAATCCCAGAAATACCGCTCTTTCCACGGACTCTCGAGGACGGCCATGTACGTGAGCGTCACGCCCCCCGCCCCATTCGAAACCTCTGTCAGCAGCCGCGCGTTGCGGGCAGCCCCGCTGGATGCTTTTTTGACCCGCGCCTGCGATATCGCCATCGCGGCCGGCATTGTGATCGTACTGTTGCCCCTGCTGATCATCATCCTGGTTGCGATGAAATTGACATCGCCAGGCCCCGTGCTGTTCGCTCATCGCCGGGTTGGGCGTCATGGCCAGACCTTTCCGTGCCACAAGTTTCGGTCGATGGTCGTGAACTCGGCTGAAGTGCTGGAGAAGCATCTCGCAGAAAACCCTGCAGCCCTGGCGGAATGGCAGCTTGATCAGAAATTGCGGAATGATCCGCGCGTCACACCGATTGGACGACTGCTGCGTCGTTCCAGCCTGGATGAAGTGCCACAGATCTTCAATGTGCTGCGCGGTGAGATGAGCATTGTCGGCCCACGCCCGATCGTCGAAAATGAGATGATCCGTTACCGCCAATACATCGTCGATTACATGAGCGTAAAGCCTGGAATAACCGGCTTATGGCAGATTAGTGGGCGCAACAACACTACCTACCGTCGTCGCGTGGCGCTCGATACAGCATATGCGCGCAGTCGTTCCATTCATCTCGACCTAGCGATTATGGTGCGCACGGTACTCGCCGTGCTCTCTGGCTCGGGTTGCTACTGAGCCGGGAGTATATTTCCTCGGCTCCTCTTGTCCAGTCGTCCCCATCTGCCATCATCCCGCGTCCGCATGTGCGGGATGAAAGGTAATCATGTCGCGCTACGCTGGCTTGGAGATGGGTGGCACCAAAACGATTGCGGTGCTGGGCACACCCGGGGCGATCATCGATCGCGTAGAATTCCCTACGACCTCTCCTGAGGAGACCTTGGCGATAGCAGCGCATCATATCGCGGCTTGGCATCGCGAAGCGTCGATCAGGGCCCTGGGCATCGCGAGTTTCGGCCCCGTCCGTTTGGATACGGCAGCGCGCGATTTCGGTATGATCCTGGACACGCCAAAGCCGGGATGGCGAGGAACCCGCATCGTGGATGCCATTGCGGAGGTTTTTGGCGGTCCGATTCAGTTGGATACCGATGTCAACGCTGCGGCCCTGGCTGAAGCGCGGATAGGTGCAGGACAAGGCCTCTACACGTTGATTTACCTCACAATCGGCACCGGGGTCGGCGGCGGCGTGCTCATCAACGGCAAGCCGCTCCATGGCGTGATGCATCCGGAAATCGGGCACATGCGGCTACGCCGGGCAGCGGATGATAGCTTCGCGGGGATCTGCCCGTTTCACGGCGGGTGCGTAGAGGGGCTTGTCAGTGGACCTGCCCTTCAGGCCCGTTTCGGTGTGCATCCCAGCACGATCGCCCTAGATGATCCACGCTGGGGTTGGGTTGCATCCGATCTGGCGGAACTTTTTGCAAACCTTTTATGCGCGTTCTCACCCCAGCGTATCATCGTCGGAGGGGGCGTATCGGTTCACCAGCCGCACCTCTTACGCATGGCGATCGATCATTTGCCCGAACGTTTGGGCGGTTACCTGGGGCCTATGACCGGCGCGGACCTGCGATCCCGCATCGTGCCCGCCCAACTGGGCAACGATGCTGGACCGACAGGTAGCCTCTATCTGGCGATGGCAGCAGCTGGCGATTGAGCAGCTAAATTTGAGCCGCGCAACGCGACCGGCGCCCTTATCGATTACGCAAAGTTGCCATTTCGCGCGATCTCGCTGACAGGTTTGCGACCGCTGGGTGCCTCACGCTCCTGCAGGAAGTCCGGCAGCTTCTCCTTGCCGGCGGCCTTGCCGATAACGAAAGCGGCTTCGAGGCGATGATCATCGGGAATGCCCAAAAGCGCTTCCGCTTCGCCGAACTTGATCCCGGTCATCCCATGGGTGTGATAGCCCAACGCCTGAGCCTGCAGAGCGGCCAAGGCCCAAGCTGCGCCGGCATCAAAGCTGTGGCTGTGATTGTCAGAATTGCCCTCGTCCGAACGCATCAGCTTGTCGGAGACGATATAGACCAGCGCCGAGGCATCCTTGGCCCAGCCCTGGTTGAAGTCGATCAGACCCGAGAGGAACCTATCCCAATGGGCATCGCCACGGCGAGCGTAAAGGAAGGTCCAAGGCTGTACGTTGTAGGCGGAGGGCGCCCAGCCGGCCGCTTCGAAGATCACATTCAGATCCTCCTGGGCAATCTCGCTTTCGTCAAACGCGCGCGGGCTCCAACGGTCCACGATCAGCTTTTCGACTTTGGGATGGGCGACACGTCCGGTCATCATGGCTTCCTTCATCTCGACAGGCCTGCATCTGCACGCCACTCGGCTGATAGCTGGCGCTTCACACGCCATCGGAAAAGGCAGATAAAGTCTGCCAAACTGATCGACGATCTTGAAAAGCCAATAACCGCGGCGGCAAAACTCATAGGATCACCATCGAGGCCGATTGCCTTCTTCCTTCGCAGATCCCACTTCCCTTGGCATGACCGCTTCCCAACTCTGCCTGCGCGCCGTCATCCGCCTGTCTCCGCGCGTCGATTCAGGCGAAGATGTGGCGGCCTTCCTGCAAGGTCTCGTGACTTCGGATGTTCAGCAGGCGTTGCCCGTATGGACCGCACTGTTGAGCCCGCAAGGCAAGGCCTTGTTCGACTTCTTCGTCTGGCCGGGCGAGAACGGCGTGCTGTTGCTGGATTGCGAAGCCAAGGTCGGTGAGGCGATCGTCAAGCGTCTCTCACTCTATCGCCTTCGTCGCGCGATCGACATCGCGATCGACCCCACGCTGACCGTGCATTGGAGCCGAGACCCGCAAGAAAACGCCTCGCCTGATCCTCGGCTGAAAAGCCTGGGCTGGCGGTGGTTGGCCCCCACCGCCCCGTCTGCAGAATGCGCAGACCAAGCCTATCTGGCGCATCGTCTTGGCCTGGGGGTCAGCGAGGGTCGGCAGGACCTGGGACAGGATGCCACGCTTTGGCTGGAGTGCAATGCCGTCGAACTACGCGGTGTCAGCTTTACCAAGGGATGCTATGTCGGCCAGGAAAACACGGCGCGCATGAATTGGCGGCAAAAAGTGACCCGCCGGTTGGTAGTCGTACCGCTCGCACAGTCCGATCCCAAACGGCAGCGCACGACCTATCCGGAGCTGGGCTTCGCAATCGATCACCTTCGGATCGAGGATATCACTTCCGAGCTTCGGCCCGCTTGGCTGGATCTTGACCCAACCACCTCCGCGTAATTTCTAAGCCGGTCGGGGAGACGGTTGTGAGCCGACACCGATCGAGTCGAATAGCTTGTCCGTCAAGATCGCCACGTGGACGCGTGCCGGGACCGGTCCGTCGATAAAATCACGACTTCGCCGTTCATCCACAGGCTTGAAGCCGGCCCGCTCCAGCATGCGCGAGATCGTATCGCTCTCATCGGCCTGTTCGGCGATGACTTCGCGATGGCCGAGCATCCTGGCTTCCGCCAGAACCGCGCGCAAGGCCTCGGTCGCATAGCCCTGGCCGCTATACTCGCGAGCGAGCCAGTAGTTCAGCCGGACGTTACGGCCTGATGCAGTCAGTGAAATCCCGCCGATCAGGACGGGACCATTGACGGTGCGCAGGTGAATCAGGAAATGAGGCAGCAAGCGCGATTGCGGACGCGCGAAGAACTCGCGCAGAAACGCCTGCTTGGAGGCCTGCCGCGAAAATCCGGTGCTGACGATTGCCGCTTCGTTACCAATTGCGGCGGCAAGTTCCTCGACGTCCTCTGACCAACCTGGCCGAAGGAACAACCTCTCCGTGCGGATGAACATGTGTCATCTCCGTTCTTTTGCCGGGGAGCATAAAGCTTGGGGCCGGTCGTTGCACGAGAAAAGACCACCGCGACCTCTACGGATCAGGCCGCGTGCATCTGCAAATCTTCAAATTGGGCAGACCCATCGTCATCATCGCCACCGACGACGCCTTCTCCATTCAGGGCATAGCCCCGCGACGGCGCGACCGATCCGCGCCCTGCGCTGTAGCGGTCCTCTGAAAGACCCAGCGGCCGAAACCCCAGTTTGCAGAGCACTCGCCCTGAGGCGGGATTGTCGGAGAAATGCCACGCCCGGATATTGCTTTGGCCAAGCGCCACGGCGGTGCGCAGCAGCGCACTAGCCGCTTCGGTGGCATAGCCCCGGCCCCATGCGCTGGGCGTCAACCAGTAACCCAGCTGAGTCTGGCCGTCCTCATCATGCAAGCCAACGCCGCCGATGATCCGGGACCCCGTGCTTCCAGGCTGCGTGATCAACAATGTTGGATGGCTGGTCTGTTGCGAACCGCCGACAAACGCCTGCGCGTCTGCCAGCTGGTAAGGCCAAGGAGCCCGAGTAAGATTGCGAATCACCGCTTCGTGAGTGATCGCCGTATGAAGCTCTGCTGCATCCTCGGTCCACGCGGGGCGGAGGAACAGGCGTTCGCTGCGAATGAACATGACCGCTCTCCCTTCGTCAGTCCCCCGCGCGGCCGCGATAGGATCCGTGGATGACACAGGCGTTACGCCTCGCTGGTTCGGGAACGCTTTTCCCGGCCAACAGTGCCAAAGTGACTGAAGGGAGATACGAAAAAAGGGAGCGGGGTTGGCCCTCTCCCTTCATGGTGCCGGAACTTCACGATGAAGTCCGGCGAGGGGCCATCCAAGCTGGATGGCCCGTCATCGACCATCCGTTATTCGGCGGCTTGCGCCATCATGTCGACCGACACGTATTTACGGCCAAGCTTGCCTTCGTGAAAGCGCACGCGGCCTTCCGAGAGAGCGAACAAGGTGTGATCCTTGCCCATGCCCACGTTCACACCCGGATACACCTTCGTACCACGCTGGCGGATGATGATGTTGCCGCCGATCACTTCCTGACCACCGAACTTCTTGACGCCAAGGCGGCGGCCAGCTGAATCGCGACCGTTGCGCGAAGAGCCGCCTGCTTTCTTATGTGCCATTGCAATCTACTCCGGAATTCTGGCTCAGCCGACAGACACGATGCGCAGCAGGGTCATCTGCTGGCGATGGCCGTTCTTGCGGCGATAGTTATGGCGACGGCGCTTTTTGAACACGATCACCTTTTCGCTCTTTGCCTGCGCGATGATCTCTGCCGCGACGGTAACTCCAGCGAGGTCAGCCACTTCACCATCCTTGCCTGCTAGCAGAACGTCACCCAGGGTGATCTTGTCACCGGCTTCGCCAGCCAGCTTCTCAACCGCGATCTTGTCTCCGGCGGCAACCCGATACTGCTTGCCGCCCGTGCGCACTACTGCGAACATGGTGCTGTTACCCAATCTCAAACTATGCCCGAAGGGCCGAAACAACCTTGCCCCGGCCGCGACAGCCCCACCAAGGAGCCCCGCACGGGAAACACGCCGGACACCCGTGCGACGCACAGGTTTCCGGAAGAAGGGTGCCGTTAATCCAACCCCTGATTCGAGTCAACGGTTCAGTCGCCGCGCGGCCGGTCAATTTGCCCTCGCGCGGGAAGGATCGCGTGCTATGAAACGGCGATGATCCGCGCCAGCGCCCGCCTTATCGTCCCTACCACCCTTCTGATGCTCGCCGGTTGCGCGGGTTCGGCAGAGTATCCCTCTCTCGCGATCCGCGATGTGGAGCGTGTTCAGGGCAGCGCCTCGCCGGCGCCGGATGCGGCAGATGCGATCCCTGCTCTGCCGCCCGCAAGCGCGGACCTTACCACCCGTCTTGCAGGTCTGGTGGAAACGGCTCGCCAGTCCCATACGCGATTCCAATCCCGGCAAGCCGCAACTGAGCGCGCGGTGGCCGCCGCCGGCGCTACCGCCAGCGACAGCTGGATTTCAGCGCAAGTGGCGCTCTCCGATCTGCAGACATCGCGCAGCGGCGCCCTCACCGCCTTGGCCGAGCTCGATCAGCTCTACGTCGATGAACGTGCCGCTCATCCCGAACAGGTCAGCCCCGCCGCCGCCACGATCGCCACGGCGCGTGATCAAGTGGATGGCTGGGTTTCGGCCGAAACCAGCGTGATCAGCCGCCTGCAAGCGCGCATCCGATAAACACCGCTCAGCCCCAGCGAGCGAGGTCGTCGAAATCTTCCGTGCGCGGCTCGATCCAGCGCCATTCACCGCCTGTGCGCTCCCGCTTCCAGAACCAGCTTTGCGATTTCAGGTTGTCCATCGCGTAATCAGCGGCGGCAAAAGCCTCACGGCGATGACGCGAGGCCGCCGCGACAAGCACGATCGGATCGCCCGCCGCCATCTGCCCGCTACGATGGACGATCAGCAGGCCTTCCAAGGCCCAGCGCCTCAAGGTTTCCTGCGCCAACGCCTGCATCGCGGGCAAAGTCAGCGGATCGTAGTGGCGCAATTCCAGCAGTTCCACCGCGCTGTCATCGGCGGAGGCGCGCACTTGGCCGATGAAACTGGCGATGCCGCCAGCTTGGGGATGCGCCTTGGTGAAGGCTGCGATCTCTGCCGCCGGATCGAACGGCGTGCTCAGCAGTCGGACATCCGCCATCTCAGCCGCCACTGACGGGGGGCAGGAACGCCAGTTCATCGCCATCCGCCAGTACCGGCATATCGTGGCCCGACACGAGCTTGCCGTTCACCGCCAGCTTGATCCGCGCGCCGGACAAGGCCTCCGACAACTCCGGCTCCAGTCCTGCCAGCACATCGCTCAGGGCAGGAGCAAACGGCACCTCGCGCTCGGCCACGCCCGCCGCGTCTTCGAGGCGGCCGAGGAACACCAGTTTCAGCGACATCTCAGCCGCCGGTCATCGACATGTGGCGCGGTTGCGATGGGGCCTGGCCGCGGTGATCGATCGCGAAGTTATGGCGCGCGGGCTTGATGCGCATGGCAACGGCCAACGCTTCGGCCAACGCACCTTCGGGGTCCTCGGAACGAAGCGCCGCGCGCAAGTCCACTTGTTCGCTGCCGCCAAGGCACGCGAAAAGCTGCCCCGTCGCGGTCACGCGAATGCGATTGCACCCCTCACAGAAGTTGTTGGTCAAAGGCGTGATCAGGCCAAGCCGACCTCCGGTTTCCACCACGTCGAAATAGCGCGCTGGGCCGCCAGTGCGGTGGCCTGATGGAACCAAGGTCCAGCGCTGTTCCAGATCATCTCGCACGACCGACAGCGGCAGATGCTGATCCACGCGGTCGGCCTCCACTTCGCCTAGCGGCATCACTTCGATCAGGGTGATGTCAAAGCCCTGTTCGTGCGCCCAGCTTATCAGGCGTGGCAGTTCCGGCTGGTTCACGCCTTTCAGCGCCACGGTATTGAGCTTCACCTGCAAGCCCGCAGCCTTGGCGGCGGCGAGCCCTTCCAACACTTGCGGTAGGGAATCCCGTCGCGTCAGTTCGGCGAACTTGGCACGGTCCAGTGTATCGAGCGACACGTTGATCCGCCGCACTCCGGCGTCGTAGAGTTGGTCGGCGAATTCGGTGAGGCGCGTCCCGTTGGTGGTCAGCGTCAGCTCTTCCAGCCCGTGGCCGATCCGCCGCCCCAGCGCGCGCACCAGTTCCATCATATCCCGCCGAACCAAGGGCTCGCCGCCTGTCAGCCGGATCTTGGAGATGCCGCGGTCGATGAAACCCAGCGCCAGATCGTGCAGCTCTTCCAGGCTGAGGACATCCTTGCGCGGCAGGAACGTCATCCGCTCAGGCATGCAATAGGCACACCGCAAGTCGCACCGATCGGTTATCGAAAGGCGCAGGTAGCTGATACGCCGCTGGAATTGATCGACGAGCGGTGCAGTTGCGGGCGATCTGTCTGATGTCATCCCTGTGAAGATAACATCGCGCCGGCATCCGTTCCAGCCACAGGCAACAATTGCCCCGTGACCCCCGGCGCGCGCGAAAGATAAGCCAACGCCGCAGCGATAGCCTGTGGGTCATCGCCGGCAATCGCATTCACTCGCACCGGCGCATATTGGCGCGCCAGGCCATGCACCACGCCCAGGCGCCACTCGCGATGGGTATGGTCCGCCGGATCGAACAGCAGCACGCAATCGCCGCCTTGCGCCAGCGCATCGCGTATCCGGGGCAGAACGGCGGCGTGGAAGTGGGAGGA